>JBKHWY010000096.1:0-2929 GCA_046566285.1 Gammaproteobacteria bacterium
ATGACAATAACGACCATCGAAACACGGCCCTTCGCAGGCCAGCGTCCCGGCACGTCCGGGCTGCGCAAAAAAGTGACCGAATTCCAGCGCCCCGGCTATCTTGAAAACTTCGTCCAGGCGATTTTCGACACCCTTGGCGACGTCCGCGGGCAGACCCTGGTGGTGGGCGGCGACGGCCGCTTCCACAACCGCAGCGCCGTGCAGACCATCCTGAAGATGGCCGCCGCCCACGGTTTCGCGCGCGTGCTGGTGGGGCAAGGGGGCATTTTGTCCACGCCCGCCGTCAGCTGCGTGATCCGCAAGCACCAGGCCTTCGGCGGCATTGTGCTGTCGGCCAGCCATAACCCGGGCGGCCCGGACGGCGACTTCGGCATCAAGTACAACATCGGCAATGGCGGCCCGGCCCCGGAGAAGATCACCGAAGCCATCTACGCCCATACCGAATCGATCGCGCGCTACCGCATCAGCGACCAGGGCGCGCCCAACCTGGACGAACTGGGCGTGAGCCAGCTGGAAGAGATGACCGTGGAAGTCATCGATCCGGTGGCCGACTACGCCGACCTGATGGAAAGCCTGTTCGACTTCGGCGCCATCCGCGCCCTGTTCGCGCGCGGGTTTACCATGTGCTTCGACGGCATGCACGCCGTATGCGGCCCGTACGCGCGCGCCATCATCGAAGGCAAGCTGGGCGCGCCGGCCGGCACCGTCATCAATGGCGTGCCGCTGGAAGACTTCGGCAACGGCCACCCGGACCCGAACCCGGTGAACGCCCATGAACTCATCACCATCATGAACGCCCCCGGTGCGCCCGACTTCGGCGCCGCCTCGGACGGCGATGGCGACCGCAACATGATCGTCGGACGCGGCATCAACGTCACGCCCTCGGACAGCCTGGCCATCATCGCGGCCAACGCCTCGGTGGCGCCGGGCTACCGCGCCGGGATTGCCGGCGTGGCCCGTTCGATGCCCACCTCCACGGCGGCCGACCGGGTGGCCCAGGCCCTCGGCGTGCCGGCGTTCGAGACCCCGACCGGCTGGAAGTTCTTCGGCAACCTGCTGGACGCCGGCATGGTCACGCTGTGCGGCGAGGAGAGCTACGGCACCGGCTCGAACCACATCCGCGAGAAGGATGGCCTGTGGGCCGTGCTGTTCTGGCTGAATTTGCTCGCCGTGACCAACAAGACCGTGGACCAGATCGTGCGCGAGCACTGGAGCCGCTTCGGCCGCAACTACTATTCGCGCCACGACTACGAAGCCGTGGACAGCGCCGCGGCCAACGGCCTGGTCGAGCACCTGCGCCGCCAGCTGCCGGAACTGGCCGGGCGCGCATTTGGCGAGTATCGGGTCGCCCAGGCGGACGATTTCGCCTACACCGATCCGGTGGACCAGTCGGTATCGACCAGGCAGGGCATCCGCATCATCATGACCGACGGTTCGCGCATCGTGCTGCGCCTGTCGGGCACCGGCACGGAAGGCGCGACCATCCGCCTGTACCTGGAAAAGTACGAAGCCGACCCGGCCCGCCATGACGTGCCGACCCAGGTGGCGCTCGCCGGGCTGATCGACATCGCCGAGCAGCTGGCGCAGATCCGTGCGCGCACCGGGCGCGAGCAACCCAGTGTCATCACGTAACACACATTTATCAAAGCCGATTCATCGAAGCGAAAACAACACCAATCCGGGGGAGCATCATGAGTGAGCATGACAATATCGCGCTGGCCCGCCAGCTGCCCAAACGTACCGTGGCGCTGGTGCTGGCCGGCGGGCGCGGTTCGCGCCTGCAGCAGCTGACCGACCGGCGCGCCAAGCCGGCCGTGTACTTCGGCGGCAAGTTCCGCATCATCGACTTCGTGCTGTCGAACTGCCTGAATTCGGGCATCCGCCGCATCGGCGTGGTCACCCAGTACAAGTCGCACTCGCTGCTGCGCCACCTGCAGCGCGGCTGGAGCTTCCTGCGCGGGGAACTCAACGAATTCATCGACCTGATGCCCGCGCAGCAGCGCGTGGACGAGGAAAGCTGGTATCGCGGCACGGCCGATGCGGTCTACCAGAACCTCGACATCCTGCGCTCCTACCAGCCCGAATACGTGCTGGTGCTGGCCGGGGACCACATCTACAAGATGGATTATTCGCTGATGCTGCTCGACCACGCCAACCAGAAGGCCGGCTGCACGGTGGGCTGCATCGAGGTGCCGAAGGAGGAAGCCAATGCCTTCGGCGTGATGGCCATCGATGAGTCGCGCAAGGTGACGGCGTTCGTGGAAAAGCCGGCCGACCCGCCCACCATGCCGGGCAAGGACAGCGTCTCGCTGGCCTCGATGGGCATCTACGTGTTCACCGCCAGCTACCTCTACAAGCTGCTGGAAGAAGACCTGGCCAACCCGGATTCCTCGCACGACTTCGGCAAGGACATCATCCCCCGCGTGGTCAGCGAAGGCTGCGCGATCGCGCACCCGTTCGACATGTCGTGCGTGCCGGTGGCGGGCGATTGCGTGCCGTACTGGCGCGATGTCGGCACCGTGGACGCGTTCTGGTCGGCCAACCTCGACCTCGCATCGATCTCGCCTGAACTGAACCTGTACGACCGCGAGTGGCCGATCTGGACCTACCAGGAACAGCTGCCGCCGGCGAAATTCGTGTTCGACAAAAACGGCCAGCAGGGCGTGACGGTCAACACCCTGATCTCGGGCGGCTGCATCGTGGAGGGCTCGCAGGTGTCGAGCTCCGTGCTGTTCTCGAACGTGCGCATCGCCTCGTTCTCTACCATCGACCAGGCCGTGCTGCTGCCGGGGACGGAAGTGGGGGAGGGCTGCCGCCTGCGCAAGGTGGTGGTGGACCGCGGCTGCAAGATCCCGGCCGGGATGGTCATCGGCGAGGACGCCGAACTGGACGCCCAGCGCTTCCACCGCAGCGAGACAGGCGTGGTGCT
>JBKHWY010000096.1:2939-11455 GCA_046566285.1 Gammaproteobacteria bacterium
CGCCGATGCTGGCGGCTCTTTAAAGGAAAGTTTGGAAAGTCGATGCGCGTTTTACATGTCAGTTCCGAGATTTACCCGCTCCTGAAGACCGGCGGCCTGGCCGACGTGGCGGCCGCGCTGCCGGCCGCCCAGGCCCGGGCCGGCCTGGAGGCCCGCGTGCTGGTGCCGGGCTTTCCCAAGGTGGTGGCCGGCGTGGTGGAGCAGCAGCCGGTGGCGCAGTTCGAGAACGCGCAGCTGATGCTGGGCGTGCTGCCCGATTCGCGCGTGCCGTGCTACGTGATCCACGCGCCCGAGCTGTTCGACCGGCCTGGCAATCCATACTCGGACGCGCAGCAGCGCGAGTACCCCGATAATCACCGCCGCTTCGCGCTCCTGGGCCGCATCGCCGCCGCCCTGGCGCAAGGGTTGGACCCGGCCTGGTCGCCGCAGGTGCTGCATTGCCACGACTGGCACGCCGGCCTGGCCCCGGCCTACCTGCGCGCGGCACGCGAGGCGCGCCACCAGCACATCGCCGGTTCCGTCATCACCGTGCACAACCTGGCTTACCAGGGCGTGTTTTCCGGCTCGGTGTTCCACGAGCTGGGCCTGCCGGCGCACTTCTTCCGCGTGGAAGGGCTGGAGTACCACGGCCATGTGTCGTTCCTGAAGGCGGGCCTGCATTATGCCGACCAGATCACCACCGTCAGCCCGACCTATGCGCGCGAGATCCAGGGCGCGGAGCAGGGCTGCGGCCTGGATGGCCTGCTGCGCGTGCGTTCGCGCGACCTGACCGGCATCCTGAACGGCGTCGATGACGCCATCTGGAACCCGGCCACCGACGCCTTGCTGCCCAAGGCCTTCAACAGCGAGGACATCAGCGACAAGGCGGCGTGCAAGGCGCAGCTGCAGCGCGCCTGCGGGCTGGACGAACAGCCCGACGCGCCGCTGTTTTGCGTCGTCAGCCGCCTGACCGAGCAGAAGGGCCTGCACCTGGTGCTGGCCATCGTCCCGGAGATCATCCGCCGGGGCGGGCAGCTGGCCCTCTTGGGCAGCGGCGAACCTGGCCTGGAAGCGGCTTTTCTCAAGGCTGCGGCCGACCACCCGCGTTCGGTGTCGGTGCAGATCGGCTATGACGAGCCGTATGCGCATACGCTCATTGGCGCGTCCGACGTGATTCTGGTGCCGTCGCGCTTCGAGCCCTGCGGGCTGACCCAGTTGTACGGCCTGAAGTACGGCACCTTGCCGCTGGTGCGCTGCGTGGGCGGCCTGGCCGACACGGTGCGCGACAGCTCGCTGGAAAACCTGGACGACGACAGCGCCACCGGCTTCGTGTTCAACAGCTTCTCGGTGGAGGGCATCGGCGCCGCGCTCAAGCGCGCGTTTGCCCTCTACAAACGCCCGGCGGACTGGCGCCAGGTGCAGGCCCGCGCAATGGCCCAGCACTTCGGCTGGGACGACGCGGCCGAACAATTCACCCGGCTTTACCACCAGATCATTCGTTAAGTTTTTATTTCCGTTTTTTGCAGCATAGGCTTCACATGTCCCTCGACGATTTTCAATACGACCGCCAACTCAACGATGTGCCGCACCTGAAGCGCGCCATCGCCAACCAGCTGATCTACCGGGTCGGCAAAGACCCGCTGGCGGCCAAGCCGGCCGACTGGTTCCACGCCACCGCGCTGGCCGTGCGCGACCGCCTGGTCGAGCGCTGGATGAAAACCACGCGCGCCCAGTACGACCAGGACGCCAAGCGCGTCTACTACCTGTCGATGGAATTCCTGATCGGCCGCAGCTTCACCAACGCGCTGCTGGCCCTGGAGATCCAGGACGAAGTGCGCCAGGCGCTGGGTGAACTGGGCGTGGATTTCAACGAGATCGCCGATCTCGAACACGATGCGGCGCTGGGCAACGGCGGCCTGGGCCGCCTGGCCGCCTGCTTCCTCGATTCGATGGCCACCCTCGGCGTGGCCGGCTTCGGCTACGGCATCCGCTACGACTACGGCATGTTCCGCCAGCAGATCGTGGACGGCCGCCAGGTCGAGACGCCCGACTACTGGCTGGCCGGCGGCCATCCGTGGGAATTCCCCCGCCCGGAAGTGCAGTACCGCGTGCGCTTCGGCGGCCGGACCGCGCAGGTGGACGGGCGCGAACAATGGCTCGACACCGAAGAAGTGCTGGCCATGGCCTACGACATCATCATCCCCGGCTACGCGACGGAAGCGACCAACACCCTGCGCCTGTGGTCGGCCAAGGCCGACAGCGAAATCAACCTGGGCGCCTTCAACCAGGGGAACTACTTCGCCGCCGTGGAAGACAAGAACCATTCCGAGAACGTCTCGCGCGTGCTGTACCCGGACGACTCCACCCAGTCGGGACGCGAACTGCGCCTGCGCCAGGAATACTTCTTTGTCGCGGCCAGCCTGCAGGACCTGGTGCGGCGCTACCTGTCCAAGCACGCCACGTTCGACGCCCTGCCGGATCACGTGGCGATTCACCTGAACGACACCCACCCGGTGCTGGCGGTGCCGGAACTGATGCGCATCCTGGTCGACGAGCATGGCCTGGCGTGGAAGCACGCCTGGAGCCTGGTCGAGCGCGTGTTCTCGTACACCAACCACACCCTGATGCATGAAGCGCTGGAGACCTGGCCGGTGGACATGCTCGGCCGCGTGCTGCCGCGCCACCTGAACATCATCTTCGCCATCAACGCCCACTTCATCGAGGCGCTGAACGCCGACGCCGACCTGGCGCGCCGCGTGTCCCTCATCGACGAGAACGGCGAACGGCGCGTGCGCATGGCCTACCTGGCCGTGGTGGCCAGCCACAAGATCAACGGCGTGTCGGCGCTGCACTCGGAATTGATGAAGCAATCGATCTTTGCCGATTTCGCGCGCATCTTCCCCGAGCGCTTCAACAACAAGACCAACGGCATCACGCCGCGCCGCTGGCTGGCGCAGGCCAACCCGTCGCTGTCGAAACTGATCGACGCCTCCATCGGCCGCCACTGGCGCCGCAACCTCGAGCAACTGGCCGAACTGCGTCCGTACGCCGAGCAGGCCGACTTCGTGCAGTCCTTCCGCGCCGCCAAGCGCGCCAACAAGGAACGCCTGGCCCAGTGGGTGCAGCAGCACATGGGCATCACGCTGGATGCCGATTCGCTGTTCGACGTGCAGGTCAAGCGCATCCACGAATACAAGCGCCAGCTGCTGAACGTGCTGCACGTGGTCACGCGCTACAACCGCATCCTGGCCAATCCGCACGCCGAGTGGGTGCCGCGCACCGTCATCTTCGCCGGCAAGGCGGCGTCGGCCTATCACATGGCCAAGCAGGTCATCAAACTGATCAACGACGTGGCCGATGTCATCAACAACGACGAACGCATCGGCAATCGCCTGAAAGTGGTGTTCATCCCGAACTACAGCGTCACCCTGGCCGAACTGATCATGCCCGCGGCCGACCTGTCCGAGCAGATTTCCACGGCCGGCACCGAAGCCTCCGGCACCGGCAACATGAAGTTTGCGCTCAACGGCGCGCTCACCATCGGCACGCTCGACGGGGCCAACGTCGAGATGCGCGACGCGGTGGGGATTGAAAACTTCTTCATCTTCGGGAACACCACGCCGCAGGTCGAAGCCCTGCGTGCGGCGGGTTATCATTCGCGCAGCTACTACGAAGAGAACCTCGAATTGCGCACGGTGCTGGACCAGATCCGCGACGGCGTGTTTTCGCCCGGCGAGCCGGGGCGCCACCAGGTCATCCACGATGTGCTGGTGGCCTGGGGCGACCACTACCTGCTGCTGGCCGACTACGCCAGCTACGTGCAGACCCAGGAACAGGTCGATGCGCTCTACCGCGACAGCGGCGCGTGGGCGCGCAAGGCCATCCTGAATGTGGCCGGCATGGGCGGCTTCTCGGCCGACCGCACGATCGCCGAATACGCCACCCAGATCTGGCATGCGACCCCCATCCGGCTGTGACCGATACAAGCACGGCAACACCATACGACACCATCATTTTGAGAGAGAACCAGACCGCATGACGCTCAAGCCCATTGCCTTATCCCTGCTCCTGTCCCTATGCGGGACGGTCCTTGCCGCCGAGCCGGTCAAGGCGGCCAAGTCCGCCAAACCCGCAGGCACTGCGGCGACGCCGGCCGCTGCTCCCGCTGCCGCCACCGCCGCGCCGTTCAGCTGGGACAGCGCGACCGTCTACTTCCTGCTGATCGACCGCTTCCACGACGCCGACCCGCGCAACAACCTGGCCTACGACCGCAAGAACGACGCCGCAGTGGGGCGCGGCTTCATGGGCGGCGACCTGAAAGGCCTGACCGCCAAGATCCGCGAAGGCTACTTCAATGAGCTGGGCGTGGACGCCATCTGGATCAATCCGCCGGTGGAGCAGATCCACGCCGCCACCGACGAAGGCACCGGCAAGTCGTACGGCTTCCACGGCTACTGGGCCAAGGATTTCACGCGCGTGGACCGCAACCTGGGCAGCGAAGTGGGCCTGTTCGAACTGGTCGAAGCGGCTCACCAGAAGGGCTTGCGCGTGCTGCTGGACGTGGTGATGAACCATACCGGCCCGGTCACCCCCCAGGACCCGTTCTGGGGCAATGACTGGGCGCGCCTGAACCCGGTCTGCAAGTACAAGGACGTGCCCACCACCGTCAGCTGCGCGCTGGTGAAGAACCTGCCGGACCTGCGCACCGAGCGCAACGCCGCCGTGGGCCTGCCGCCGCCGCTGGTGGCCAAGTGGAAGCGGGAAGGGCGCTATGAAGACGAGATGAAGTCGCTGGACGCCTTCTTCAAGCGCACCGGCTACCCGCGCGCACCGCGCTACTACATGATCAAGTGGCAGGCCGACTGGGTCCGCAAGTACGGCTTCGACGGCTTCCGTGGCGACACCGTCAAGCACACCGAGCCGGGCGTGTGGAAGGAATTGAAGAAGGAAGCCAGCCTGGCGTACGAAGAATGGAAGCACGCCAACCCGACCAAGAAGGTGGGCGACCAGCCCTTCTACATGACGGCCGAGGTGTACAACTACTCGATCAAGGACGGCCACAAGTTCGACATGGGCGGCGGCAAATCGGTCGATTTCCTCGCCAATGGCTTCGACAGCATGATCAACTTCAGCATGCCGAGCGACGCCAAGGGCGACTACGAACAGCTGTTCTCCAGCTACGCCCAGGCCTTGCAAGGCCCGCTGAAGGGCTACTCGGTGCTGAACTACGTGAGCTCGCACGACGATTCCTCGCCGTTCGACGCCCAGCGCATCAAGCCCTTCGAGACCGCCAACAAGCTGCTGCTCGCGCCCGGCGCCGCCCAGATCTACTACGGCGACGAGACGGCGCGCGTGCTCAAGATCGAAGGCGCCACCGGCGACGCCAACCTGCGTTCCTTCATGAACTGGGACGAACTGGCCAACAACACCCAGCGCGAAGGCTACCGCATCGGCGACGTGCGCCGCCACTGGGCGCTGCTGGGCCAGTTCCGCCATGCCCATCCCGCCGTGGGCGCGGCGAGCACCGCAAGCTGGCCGACCTGCCGTACACCTTCGCCCGTACGCTGGACAGGAACGGCGTGAAGGACCGCGTGGTGGTCGCGCTCGACCTGGAGCCGAAGCGTCCGGCCACGCTGGCGGTGGCGGGCGTGTTCGAGGATGGCCAGACCGTGGTCGATCACTACACCGGTACCAGCGTGGTGGTCGCCAACGGCAAGGTGCACCTGAACGCCGCCGGTCCGGTGGCGCTGCTGAGCGCCAAATAATCGCCGGCCTGACGGCTGTTTTTTGATGCTCGCCGGGCATTCGGGTATCCTAGTCAGAATAGTTGAATGATAATGATGACCGATCTCCCCGACACCGAACCAAAACCCAGCCGTACTTCCTACGCCGATGGTCCGCGCCTGCTGGCCGACATCGGCGCCACCCACGCGCGCTTTGCGCTTGAAACCGCGCCGGGCGTGGTGCGCTCCGTGCGCGTGCTGCGCTGCGACGACTACAGCGGCATCCTGCCGCTCCTGCGCGACTATCTGTCCGAGCACCAGGACGTCAAGCTCAATCACGCCGCCTTCGCGCTGGCCAATCCGATCAACGGCGACTTCATCCGGATGACCAACCGGGACTGGGAGTTCTCCACCGACGAAGTGCGGCGCGCGCTGGGCTTGACCACGCTATTGATCGTCAACGACTTCACCGCGCTGGCGATGTCCCTGCCGAACCTGCCCGCGGGCGACCTGGTCCAGGTAGGCGGTGGCAAGCCCGCCGCCAACGCCGTGATCGGCGTGCTGGGGCCGGGCACGGGCCTGGGCTGCTCCGGCGTGATCCCGACCGTGGACGGCTTCATCACCCTGGGCAGTGAAGGCGGCCACACCAACTTCGCCCCCGCCGACGAACGCGAGTTCGCCATCCTGCAGTACGCCTGGCGCGAATGGTCGCACGTCTCGAACGAGCGCCTGATCTCCGGCCCCGGCATGGAAATCATCTACCGCGCTCTGGCGCTGCGCAACGGCGTCGAGGTCCAGGCCTTGACCTCGCCCGCCATCATCGACGGCGCCCTGCAGCGCCAGGACCCGCTGTGTCTGGAAGTGCTGGAGTGCTTCTGCGGCATGCTGGGCGGCGCGGCCGCCAACCTGGCGGTGACGCTGGGCTCCTTCGGCGGCATCTTCATTGGCGGCGGCATCGTGCCGCGCCTGGGCGAGTGGTTCGCCACCTCGCCGTTCCGCAAACGCTTCGAGGCCAAGGGACGCTTTACGTCCTACCTCGCCGAGATTCCCACCTTCGTCATCATGACGCCCAATCCCGCCTTCCACGGCGTGGCGTCGATCCTGTCCGAGCACCTGCGCGGGCGCACCGGCGCCAACACGCTGATGGAAAGGGTGCAGCAGCTGCAGCATGAGCTGTCCCCGGCCGAGCAGCGCGTGGCCACGCTCGTGATCGACCATCCGCGCAAGGTGCTGAGCGAACCGATCGCCGAGATCGCGCGCCTGGCCGACGTCAGCCAGCCGACCGTGATCCGCTTCTGCCGTTCGCTGGGCTTTTTGGGTCTGGCGGACTTCAAGCTGAAATTCGCCAGCAGCCTGACCGGGACCATCCCCGTGCGCCACAGCCAGGTGCGGGTGTCCGACAGCACGCACGACCTGTCGGCCAAGGTGATCGACAATACCGTATCGGCGATCCTGAAATTCCGCGACCAGCTGGACGTGCAGTCGATCGACCGCGCCATTGCCCTGCTGCGCAAGGCCAAGCGGGTCGAGTTCTACGCCATGGGCGCCTCGCGCGTGGTGGCGCTGGACGGCCAGCACAAGTTCTTCCGCTTCCGCATTCCGACTTCGTCGTATGGCGACTCGCACCTGTTCTCGCTGGCGGCCGGGTTGCTCAACCAGGGCGATGTGGTGGTGGCGATATCCTCGTCCGGCCGCCTGCCCGAGTTGCTGGCGGCGGTGGACACGGCGCTGGCGTCCGGAGCCGACGTCATTGCGATCACCAGCAGCAAGTCACCGCTGGCGAAGAAAGCCACCGTGTGCCTGGCCGTCGATCACAGCGAGGACAGCACGACCTTCCTGTCGATGATCTCGCGGATCCTGCAGCTGCTGCTGATCGATATTATGTCGGTCGGGATTTCGCTGGGGCGCGAGCCGGAGATGGGTGAGGCGGATGCGAAGCGCTTGATGATTTCGCACCTGGATATCTGAGTCTTAACCCGCCCGGGTGCGAGTGGGTTTGGTAGGAACCGCTCATACCGGGCGGGCCTACCAGGTGAACTTGAACCCCATGTCGTTCTGGCCGAACAGGTCCGCAGTCGTCCCCGTCTGCGCATCGAAAACAACGTAATTCATCGAGTTTCGATAGACCAGATGGCGGTCGTCGAGCCAGCCGGTGATGAACAAGGTATTCCCTGCGCAGTGCTCATAGTGACCCGTGGCGATCGGCCTTGCCACGCCTGCCTTGCTGGTGACAAGGAGCTGGTAGCTTTGGCTGCCCTCCCTGTTCTGGTTTCCATCCAAATGCGCATGCCAATTGCCCCCTGGGGACCAGGCCGAGCGTTCGGCCAAATATGAGCGCGGCATGACCTTCTCGAACGCAGGAACGGCTTGCCCACGGCGCGCAAATTCGTGGCGGAACACCTCACGGTTATAGCGGCCCGCTACCGCATCGATCTGCCGGGTCGCCAGACTATAGGAAAAGTATTCGAACGCTGTGTTGGCCGAATCGTTCATCACCACGATCAGCAGCTCTTTTCCGTCTTGCGACCATGTCGTCGATACCGATTTGGTACGTTGCGCCTTCAGTACCGGCAAGCGGACGCGCTGCAAACGCATGGTGGCGGTGTCGAGCAGGTGAATGCCGGCACGGCTGTCACCGATCCAACGGCTGTCGTACCCGGGATTGAGGACGAGATAACGGCTGTCTGGCGAGAACTCGGGAAGCCCGTGCCGCCAAGGTGGCGTTTCGTAGATCAGGTGCTCGGCGTGGGACTGCCGGTCGTACAGCCAGTACTGGAGTTTGCTGGTTCCCTTCAGTACGCCGTTGTAGCTCAG
>JBKHWY010000097.1:0-11435 GCA_046566285.1 Gammaproteobacteria bacterium
GAAGCGCCGCACGGCTTCATCCACTTTCCCGTGCTGATGGGCGCCGCGGTCCGCGCGCACACGCATGCGTGGATCAAGGCGCGCCTGACGCGCACCTAACCCGCGCCACGCCTCACGCATAGGCGCGGGCACGCGCTTCCGGATCGAGCACTTCCGGTTCGCGCACCGGCACGTTGGTGTCGCCTTTGTAAAACGGGTTCTGCTTGTAGGCGCCGCTCAGTCGCGCGCCGAGGACCATGCGGCTGATCTTGAGTCCGGCCGCGACAAAGCGCAGGCCGTTCGACTTCACCGGCCCGCGCGCGGACTCGGTATTGACCGGCACCCGCACGTCGCCCAGTGCCTGCTTGAGCTCCTCATCGGTGGCCGCGAGGCAGGCGCGCACCATGCCTGCATAGGCCACCTTCTGCGGACGGGGCGTGTTGCCGATCGGAGTGCGGCAGCACTTGGCGTACCACCGGTACAGACCCTTGGGTTTGAGCGACATGCAGGCCAGCTGCGCTTCGCCCTGGGTGAAGTGCACGGCTTTGGGCAGCGTTGCGACGACTTCCGTGCCGCCCTGCGCGTCGAGAATGGTTCCGCCGTCGAGAAAACGCGCATACGCCTGGCAATCGCGGCAATAGCACAGCGCCCTGGCGGCGACGTGCCCGCTCTCGATATAGCCCTGCAACTGCCCGCATGTGCACCGGATTGGAATGTTCATGGCTGCTCCTCGCTGTAATTCATGCTAGCTTAACTGTAAGCCAACTGCGAGCCAACTGCGAGCCAAACCGACCGTATCAGCCCTCGTGCCGGAAATTGCGCGTGTCGGCGCCGCCCGGTTCGGTCGAGCGCTCGATCGCCTGCTTGACCCGTTCGGACAGCTCGGTCAGCCGGAACGGCTTCGAGAGGATGTCCAGCGGCGCCTCACCCGCCGAGCGCTGTGGCAGTTCGTCCATGTAGCCGGTCGAGATCAGCACCGGCACGGCCGGCTGGCGCTGGCGCACCTGGTCGGCCAGCTGCAGGCCGTTCATCCCGCCGGGCATGATCACGTCGGTAAACAGCAGGTCGATCTCGCCGTAGCGTTCGATCAGGCCAAGGGCTTCCTCGCCGCTGGCCGCCACCAGCACACGGTAGCCCTGGGCGTTGAGGAAGGTTTCCGCCAGGCCGCGGATGTCCTCGCTGTCGTCCACCACCAGGATGGTCTTGCGGCCCAGGATGGCCTCGACGTTCCAGCCTTCCTCGCGCTGGCCCTTGCCTGGCTGCTGGGCCCCATGCTCGTGCACATGCTGGTCGGCAATCGGGAAAATCATGCGGATCACGGTGCCCTTGCCAGGCGTGCTCTCGATTTCCAGTCGCCCGTTGGACTGCCGCACGAAGCCGTGCACCATGGCCAGGCCCAGGCCCGTGCCCGGGCCCTTGGTGGTGAAGAAGGGTTCGGTGGCGCGGCGCGCCACTTCCGGCGCCATGCCCTCGCCTTCGTCGATGACGCAGATGACGACGTAGGTGCCGGGTGGCAGCTGGTGCGCGCTGATGCGTTCCGGGTCGGTCATGATCGAGGTGCCGACCGTGACCTTGCCGCCGTTGGGCATGGCGTCGCGTGCATTGATCAGGACATTGAGCAACGCCATCTCCAGGTGGATCGGATCGAGCGTGCAGGACGGGACATTGGGCTTCAGGTCCAGGCTGAGGTCGACCTTGTCGCCCAGCGTGCGTACCAGCATCTGGCTGAATTCCACCACCACCACGTTCAAGTTGATGCGCTTGGGCTCCAGGCGCTGCTTGCGTGCAAAGGTCAGCAATTGCTCGGTCAGCTTGGACGCCTTGGTAACGGCACTCTGGGCGCGCTGGATCACCGGGCGGATATTGCTGTCCTCACCCAGCATCATCAACGCCAGCTCATGGTTGCCGGAAATTACTTGCAGCAGGTTGTTGAAGTCGTGCGCCAGGCCCGCCGTCAATTGCCCGATGGCTTCCATCTTCTGCGCTTGCAGATAGGATTGCTCGGACACGCGGCGCCGGGTAATGTCCAGCTGGGACGAGAAGAAATACAGCAGCTTGCCGTCCTGGTTGAACACGGGTCCGATGAACAGGGCATTCCAGAACGGCTTGCCGCTGGCCTTGTAGTTCAGGATATCGACGGCCACGGCGCGCTGCTCGCGCACGGCGCGGCGTACTTCGTCCACGGTTGCCGGGTCGGTTTCCTTGCCCTGCAGAAAGCGGCAATTCTTGCCGAGGACGTCGTCTTCCTTGTATTCGGACAAATCGCAAAACGCCTGGTTGACGAACACGATGGGGTTGTCCGGCTGGTTGGGGTCGGTCACCACCATCGGCATGCGCGTCATTTCGACGGCGGCGAAGAAGATATTGCTGCGCGAATCGAGCCCTGGATCGGTAATGTAGCTCGATTGCCAGTGCTGCATGCCGGGATTGCCCATCGGATTGAAGGCACTGCCTTCCAGCTCCCCGGAGGCCGGTATCCCCGCGCTTTGCCCACCGCCCTGAATATCAAGCGGCTTTTCCTGTTCGTTCCTGTCCTTTTCCCCGCCGGTCGCCATTGCTGTGTCCTTGTCCTTGATGGGGTGATCTTAGCGCATCCGGCAATGTTGCAACGCCCGCCAAGGGAGCAGGCGCGCCAGGCCCGGTTTTTGCTCCGTGATTGTTGCTCCTTTCGTGTCACTGTCCATTCACCCCGACTTGATCGGTCCACCCGCCCCCGAGCGCACCTTCGCATGCTTGATGCCGCACCACCACAGTGCACGCCCGCCCAGGAAGCGCCACAACGGATCATCAAGATCCGGCGCGACTACAACACCTGGGTGGCCAACGAAACCATCGAGGACTACGCCCTGCGCTTCACGCCGCGCGCCTTTCGCAAGTGGTCGGTGTTCCGGGTGTCGAATGCCTCCTTCGGCGCGATCTCCTTCCTGGTGCTGGAAGCCATCGGCGGATCGATCGCCGTCAAGTACGGCTTCACCAACGCCGCCCTGGCCATCCTGGCGGTCGGGCTGGTGATCTTCTGCACCGGCCTGCCGATCAGTTACTACGCCGCCCGCCACGGCGTCGACATGGACCTGCTCACGCGCGGCGCGGGCTTCGGCTACATCGGTTCGACCATCTCGTCCTTCGTGTACGCCTCCTTCACCTTCATCCTGTTCGCGCTGGAGGCGGCCATCATGGCCTACGCCCTCGAACTGGCGCTCGGCATCCCGCTGCACATCGGCTACCTGGTCAGCGCCCTGCTGGTGATCCCGCTGGTCACCCACGGGGTCACCCTGATCAGCCGCATCCAGCTGGCCACCCTGCCGGTGTGGATCTGCCTGCAGATCCTGCCGTTCGCCGTCATCCTGCACCGTCAGCCGCAGGTGCTCACGGAGCTGCTGCACTTCGGCGGGCAGTCGGGCGCGCACACGGGCTTCTCGCTGATGGGCTTTGGCGCGGCAATGGCGGTCGGGGTGGCGCTGGTCACGCAGATCGGCGAACAGGTCGACTTCCTGCGCTTCATGCCCGAGCAGACGGCGCAGAACCGCCTGCGCTGGCACCTGGGCGTGCTGGCGGCCGGCCCCGGCTGGATCGGCCTGGGCATGCTCAAGATGCTGGGCGGCGCCCTGCTGGCGCTGCTGGCGGTGCGCTCCGGCGTCGCCTGGCTGGATGCCGTCAACCCCACCCATATGTACCTGGCCGGCTTCGGCCAGGTGTTCGGCCATCCGGCCGTGGCCCTGGGCGTAACCGCCTTTTTCATCGTCGTCGCCCAGGTCAAGATCAACCTCACCAACGCCTATGCCGGTTCGCTGGCCTGGTCGAACTTCTTCGCGCGCCTGACCCACAGCCATCCCGGCCGGGTGGTGTGGGCCGTGTTTAATGCGCTCATCGCCGTGCTGCTGATGGAGCTCGACGTGTTCACCGCGCTGGAACACGTGCTGGGCCTGTACGCCAACATCGCCATCGCCTGGATCGCCGCCGTGGTGGCCGACCTGGTCATCAACAAGCCCCTGGGCCTGAGCCCGGCCGGCATCGAGTTCCGGCGCGCCTACCTGTACGACATCAATCCTGTCGGCGTGGGCGCCATGCTGCTGGCGTCGATCCTGTCCGTGTGCGCCTATACCGGCCAGCTGGGCGTGACGGCGCAGGCGCTCTCGCCCTTCGTTGCGCTGGGCACCGCGCTGGCGGCCGCGCCGCTGATCGCCTGGCTGACCCGGGGCCGCTACTACATCGCGCGCGCACCGCAGTCGGCGCAGGCGGCCACGCAGCGCACGTGCGTCATCTGCGAACGCAGCTACGAAGCCGAGGACACCGCCCACTGCCCGGCCTACCAGGGCCCGATCTGCTCGTTGTGCTGCTGCCTGGACGCGCGCTGCAACGATGCCTGCAAGCCGCACGCGCGCCTGTCCAGCCAATGGGAAGCGGCCATGAAGGCGCTGCTGCCGCGCGCCATGTGGCCTTACCTCACCAGCGGGCTGGCGCACTTCCTGCTGCTGATGGGGGTGATCCTGGCGGTGCTGGCGGCCGTCCTGGCCCTGCTCTACCAGCACGAAGCGGCGCTGACAGCCGACGCGGCCAGCCTGGCGCGCCTGCACCTGACCTTCGTGAAGGTGTTCGGCGCGCTCTCGCTGGTGGGCGCCCTGGTGGCCTGGTGGCTGGTGCTGACCAGCCAGAGCCGCCGGGTGGCGCAGGAGGAATCGAACCGCCAGACCAGCCTTCTCACGCGCGAGATCGAACTGCACGGCCGCACCGACGCCCAGCTGCAGCAGGCCAAGCGCGCGGCCGACCAGGCCAACCAGGCCAAGAGCCGCTACGTGGCAGGGCTCAGCCACGAAATCCGCACCCCGCTCAACAGCATCCTCGGCTACGCCCAGCTGCTCGACCAGGACCCGACCATTCCAGAGCAGCGCCGCCAGGCCATCCGCGTCATTCGCGGCTCCGGCGAGCATCTGCTCTCGCTGATCGAAGGCACCCTGGACATGGCGCGCATCGAGAGCGGCAAGTTCAGCTTCAACCTGCAGACCCTGCACTTTGCCGACTTCATGGCGCAGCTGCTGCGCATGTTCGAGCAGCAGGCCGCCGAGCGCGGACTCACATTTCGCTACGAGGTCGAGGGCACGCCGGCCCACTACGTGCGCGCCGACCGCAAGCGCCTCGGCCAGGTCCTGATCAACATCCTCGGCAATGCCTTCAAGTTCACGCAGCGCGGCAGCGTCGTGCTGCGCCTGCGCTACCAGCGCGAGATGGCCCTGTTCGAAGTCGAGGACAGCGGCCCCGGCATCGCCGCCGACGAACTGGAACGGATTTTCGAACCCTTCTCGCGCGCCAGCGCGAGCGAGCTGGCCGGCACCGCCGGCACTGGATTGGGCCTGCCGATCACCAAGATGCTGACCCAGCTGATGGGGGGCGAGCTGCAGGTGCACAGCACCCTGGGGCGCGGCACCACGGTGCGGATCCGCCTGCACCTGGCGCGCGTCCAGGCCCCGCCGCCGGAAAGCAGCGCCAGGCTCCCGCGGCTGGGCTACCAGGGCCCGGCGCGCCGCATCCTGATCGTCGATAACGAAGCGGTCG
The DNA here is from genome assembly GCA_046566285.1 of Gammaproteobacteria bacterium. Taxonomy (GTDB): domain Bacteria; phylum Pseudomonadota; class Gammaproteobacteria; order Burkholderiales; family Burkholderiaceae_D; genus Telluria_A. The sequence goes on from JBKHWY010000097.1 coordinate 5,530, forward strand.
ACCGCGAGCTGCTGCGCTGTGTGCTGGCGCCGCTCGGCTTCCTGGTCGACGAAGCCGCGTCGGGCCCGGAATGCCTGCAGCGCGCCGGCGAACTGCAGCCCGACCTGATCCTGCTGGACCTGGCCATGCCCGGCATCGACGGCTGGGAAGTGGCGCGCGTGCTGCGCCAGGAGCGGCAGGTCGCGGCGCCGATCGCGATCGTCTCGGCCAATGCCTTCGACAAGGGGCTGGACAACCCGGCCGGCATTCCCGGCGAGGACTTCTTCGTCAAGCCGGTCAACGTCAACGAGCTGCTGGACTGGATCGGGCGCCGGCTGGGCTTGACCTGGGTGACGCAGGCGCCACGGGCCGCCGCGCCGCCGGCGGGTACCGCAGTCCCCCCAGCGGAGCACCTCGACGCGCTGCGCACGCAGATGAGGCTCGGTTACGTGCGCGGCCTGCATGCGCGCGTCGAACTCATACGCGCACTGGACCCGGCCTACGCAGGCTTTTGCGACACCGTGCAGGGGCATGCGAGCCGCTTCGAGCTCGATGCCCTGGCGCGCTTTCTGGACCATGGACAACCGGATGTAGACAATGAAGATTGAAACCATGAAGCCTGAAACCATGAAGCTGGCGGGTCAGGTCGTCCTGATCGTCGACGACGTCCCGCAGAACCTGGCTGTGCTGCACGATACGCTGGACGAATCAGGCTACACCGTGCTGGTGGCAAACAGCGGCGCCGCCGCGCTGGAGCGGGTGGCGCAGGTGATCCCGGACGTGATTTTGCTCGACGCCGTCATGCCCGGCATCGATGGTTTTGAAGTCTGCCGCCGCCTGCGCGCCGATCCGCGCCTGCGCCAGCTGCCCATCATCTTCATGACGGGATTGACCAACAGCGAGCATGTGGTGGCGGCGTTCGAGGCCGGCGGCACTGACTACGTGGCCAAGCCGGTGCGCCAGAGCGAGGTGCTGGCGCGCATCGGCTCGCACCTGCGCACGGCGCGCCTGATGCAGCAGGCCAGCAGCGCGCTGGACGCGTTCGGGCATGCGGTGCTGGCCGTGGTGCCGGCCAGCGGCCGGATCGTCTGGCAAACCCCGCTGGCGCGCCAGTGGATGGACAGCTACCTGAACGGCCCCGAGCAGCCGGACAGCCAGGCCTGCGCCGCGCGGCTGTCGGAATGGCTGGCCGGCGTGGCCAGTGGCGCGAGCGCCGGCCGCTTCACCATCGCGCTGGCCACGCGCCGGCTGGTGTTCGAGCTGGCCGACACCCGCGATGCGCAGCAGTGGACGGTGGTGCTGCGGGAGGAATCCGACAGCGCCCAGGTGGAGCGCCTGCTGACCCTCCTGCGCCTGACCCAGCGCGAAGCCGAAGTGCTGAACTGGGTCATCAAGGGCAAGACCAACCGCGACATCGGCGAGATCCTCGGCATGAGCCCGCGCACCGTCAACAAGCACCTGGAACACGTGTTCGACAAGCTGGGCGTGGAAACCCGCACCGCCGCCGCCGCGCAGGCGATGAACCGCCTGCGCGCGGCCAGCCAGGACGGCCCCGGGCCGGGGCCGGGGTCGACCTCCCTCGCGGCCGCCTAGCTACACCGACAGGTGGCGGCGGACTTCCGCGCTGTCCATCTGCGCCGCCGCGCCCGATGCCACCACTTCGCCGCGCGAGAGCACCACGAAGCGGTCGGCCAGCGCGCGGGCGAAGTCGAAGTACTGCTCGCACAGGAGAATGGCCATGTCGCCGCGCTGGCGCAGCATGCGGATTACCCGTTCGATATCCTTGATGATCGACGGCTGGATGCCTTCGGTCGGCTCGTCCAAAATAATCAGCCGGGGCCGGGACAGCAGCGCGCGCGCGATCGCCAGCTGCTGCTGCTGGCCGCCCGACAGGTCGCCGCCGCGCCGGCCCAGCATGTCTTTCAAGACCGGGAACAGTTCATACACTTCCGCGCGGATGTGCGACGCCTCGCGCGCCGGCAGGGCCGCCATCCCCATCAGCAGGTTTTCTTCCACCGTCAGGCGCGCGAAGATATCGCGCCCTTGCGGCACGTAGGCGATGCCCGAGCGCGCGCGCTGGTGCGGCTTCATGCGCGTGATGTCGCGCCCGTCCAGCGCCACCGCGCCCGACGCCACCGGCAGCACCCCTGCCAGGCACTTGAGCAAGGTGGTCTTGCCGACGCCGTTGCGCCCCAGGAGGGTCAGGCACTCGCCCTTGCGCAGCTCCAGCGAGACGCCCCGCAAAGTGTGCGAGGAACCGTAGTACTGGTTCAGTTGTTCGACTTTCAGCATGCTTGGCTCCATTCCTCTACCGGCCCAGATACACTTCGATTACCCGTTCATCCTGCTGCACCTGGTCCATGCGGCCTTCAGCCAGCACGGCGCCTTCATGCAGCACCGTCACCTTGCCCTGGCGCGCGATCGCGGCGACGAATCCCATGTCGTGCTCGACCACCACGATCGAGTGCTTGCCGCGCAATTCGTCGAGCAGCTCCGCGGTGCGCTCGGTTTCGGGATCGGACATGCCCGCCACCGGCTCGTCGAGCAGGATCAGCTGCGGTTCCTGCATCAGCAGCATGCCGATCTCCAGCCACTGCTTCTGCCCATGCGACAGCAGCCCGGCGGCCCGCCAGGCCTGGTCCCGCAGGCGGATCAGGCGCAGGACGGCGTCCACGCGGTCGGTTTGTTCACTGCTGCGGCGCGCGAACAAGGTCGGCCACACGCGCTTGTCGGCCTTCGTGGCCAGCTCCAGGTTCTCGAACACGGTGTGCTGCTCGAACACGGTGGGACGCTGGAACTTGCGGCCGATGCCGGCATCGGCGATGGCGTATTCCGTCATCGCGGTCAGGTCGTGCGACTGGCCGAAGAACGCGCTGCCGCTGCTGGGCCGCGTCTTGCCGGTGATGACATCCATCATGGTGGTCTTGCCGGCGCCATTGGGCCCGATGATGCAGCGCAGTTCACCGACCGAGATGTCGAGATTGAGCTTGTTGAGGGCCTTGAAGCCGTCGAAGGACACGGTGATGTCTTCCAGGTAGAGAATGGCGCCGTGGCGGGTATCGACGCCGGCTTGCTTCAATGCGGAGCTCATGCGGCCTCCTTGCTGGGCTCAGTGGCAGGCAGCTTGACGGCGGGATCAAGCCGGGGCGCGCGCCGGGCCTGGCGCAGCGATTCGGCCACCCCCATCATCCCCTTCTGCATGAACAGGGTGACGACAATGAAGATCAGCCCGAGCGCGAACAGCCACAGGTCCGGGAACACGGCGGTGAACCAGCTTTTCAGGCCATTGACGGTGAAGGCGCCGAGGATTGGACCCACCAGGGTGCCGCGCCCGCCGATGGCGGCCCACACCACCATTTCGATGGAGTTCGCAGGCGACATCTCGGACGGGTTGATGATCCCCACCTGGGGTGCGTACAGGGCCCCGGCCACGCCGCACAGCATGGCCGACACGGTCCAGACGAACAGCTTGAACCACAGCGGGTTGTAGCCGATGAACATCAGGCGCGCCTCCGAATCGCGCACGGCTTGCAGCACCCGCCCGAGCCGCGAGGACACCATCGCCCGGCAGGCCACCAGGGCGCCCAGCAGCACGGCCAGGGTCAGCAGGTACAGCACCGCCTTGGTGCCGGGTGCGGTGATGTCGAAGCCGAGGATGCGCTTGAAGTCGGTGAAGCCGTTGTTGCCCCCGAAGCCGGTGTCGTTACGGAAGAACAGCAGCATGAAGGCATAGGTCATGGCCTGGGTGATGATCGAGAAGTACACCCCCTTGATGCGCGAGCGGAAGGCGAAATAGCCGAACACGAAGGCCAAGACGCCGGGCGCGACAACCGCCAGCAGCATGCAGTAGCCGAAGCTGTCGGTGAACGACCAGTACCAGGGATAGCTTTTCCAGTCGAGGAAGACCATGAAGTCCGGCAGCAGGCTTTGGTACACGCCATCGCGGCCGATGGCGCGCATCAGGTACATGCCGTGTGCGTAGGCGCCCAGCGCGAAGAACAGGCCATGGCCGAGCGAGAGAATGCCGGTATAGCCCCACACCAGGTCGAGCGCCAGCGCCGCCAGCGCGTAGCACATGAACTTGCCGCCCAGGGCGATCACCCAGGCCGGCACGTGCAGCGCATGGCCCGGCTCAAACGCCAGGTTCAACATCGGCAGCACGGCAAGGATGGCGCTCGCGGCCAGGATGGCGCTCCAGGCACGCCGGGAAAACAGTGCTTGGGCTTTCATTCGACGCTCCTGCCTTTCAGCGCGAACAGCCCTTGCGGACGGCGCTGGATGAAGATGATGATGAACACCAGGATCAGTATCTTGGCGATGACGGCGCCGGCCGCCGGTTCCAGCAGCTTGTTGATTTCACCCAGGCCGACGGCGGCGATGATGGTGCCGGCCAGCTGGCCCACGCCCCCCAGCACCACCACCATGAAGGAATCGATGATGTAGGCCTGGCCCAGGTCCGGACCCACATTGCCCAGCTGCGACAGGGCCACACCCGCCAGCCCCGCCACGCCGGAGCCCAGGCCGAAGGTCAGCATGTCGATGCGCCCGGTGGGCACGCCCACGCAATCGGCCATGCGGCGGTTCTGCATCACGGCGCGCACGAACAGGCCAAGCCGGGTTTTGTTGAGGATCAGCCACAGCGCGCTCACCACGGCCACGGCAAAGGCGATGATCACCAGGCGGTTCCAGGCCAGCACCAGGGAACCCAGCACGGTGATTCCGCCCGACATCCAGGCCGGATTGGCCACTTCCACGTTCTGGGCGCCGAACAGGGTGCGCACGGTCTGCATCAGCAGGAGGCTGATGCCCCAGGTGGCCAGCAGGGTTTCCAGCGGGCGGCCATACAGCCAGCGGATCACGGTGCGCTCGAGCAGCATGCCCACGCCCGCCGCGACCGCGAACGCGGCCGGCAGCGCCGCCAGCAGATACCAGTCCAGTGCGCCGGGCAGATAGTGGCGGAACAGAGTCTGCACCAGGTAGGTGGTGTAGGCGCCGATCATCAGCAATTCGCCATGCGCCATGTTGATGATGCCCATCAGGCCGAAGGTAATCGCCAGGCCCAGTGCGGCCAGCAGCAGCACGCTGGCCAGCGACAGGCCGTAGAACAGGTTGCCGATGAATTCGGTGCGGCTGATGCGGGCATTGATGGCGCGCAGCGACGCGGTCAGTGCGGCGCGGACGGTGGCGTTGGTCTCGGCGCCGGCCAGTCGCGCCTGGATCAGCGGGCGCACTTGGGCGTCCGTGCTGTCGGCCAGGGTGCGGGCCGCGTGGAGGCGCGTGGCCACGCTGGGCGACTGCAGTTCGGCGCTGGCGGCCAGTTGCGCCAGCAGGTCGCGCAGTTCGGAATCGCTTTCGCGCTCGAGCGCGCGCCGCAGCATGGGCGCTTGCGCCGCCTCGACGCCGGCGGCCTGGATCGCCCGGGCGGCCGCGAGGCGCTGCTCGCGTCGGGGCGCGGCCAGGTCGGCCGCGGCCAGCGCCGCATCGATGGCGGCGCGCAGGCGGTTGTTGACCATCAGGCCATCGGCGCCGTCCGGCAGCGTGGTGGTGGCGCCAGTGGCCGGGTCCCAGGCCTGGTCGTCCTGGACCACCAGTACGCGAGCGTCCGGCGTGAGGTAGACCTGCTCGGCCTTGATGGCCGCCAGCACGCGCATCGCGTCGGCGTCGGCGGCCAGCGCCAGTTGGTTGACCGCTTCGATGCGGGCGTCAGCGTCGTCGCCTGCCAGCGCGGAGAGTGCGGCCGGGTCGACGGCGGCATGGGCGCCCGCGTGGAGGAACGCGCACGCGCAGAGCAGGTGGCGGATGAATCGGAGTGAAATCATGATGAAAGCCGGTAGAAGTGGTACACACTGAGCAATCGTCGCAATGCTCGTTGACCTCAAAACCGTCACCCTGGCGCAGGCCAGGGTCCATAGCGCGGCTGATTTGAT
>JBKHWY010000098.1:0-11379 GCA_046566285.1 Gammaproteobacteria bacterium
ATGCTGCGCCCGCTGGAAAAGCCCCTGGAACTGGGCCGCCACGAGCCGCTGGTGATGATGATCGCCGGCGTGAACGGCGCCGGCAAGACCACCACCATCGGCAAACTCGCCAAGCACATGCAGCGCTACGAGCAGTCGGTGCTGCTGGCCGCCGGCGACACCTTCCGCGCCGCCGCGCGCGAGCAGCTGATGGTCTGGGGCCAGCGCAACAACGTCACCGTGATCGCCCAGGAATCGGGCGACCCGGCCGCCGTGGCCTTCGACGCCGTCTCGTCGGGCCGTGCGCGCAAGATGGACGTGGTGATGGTCGATACCGCCGGACGCCTGCCCACCCAGCTGCACCTGATGGAAGAACTGAAGAAAATCAAGCGCGTGGTCGGCAAGGGCATGGACGGGGCGCCCCATGAAGTCGTCCTCGTCATCGACGGCAACACCGGCCAGAACGCGCTGGCGCAAGTCAAAGCCTTCGACGACGCCTTGACCCTGACCGGCCTGGTGATCACCAAGCTGGACGGCACTGCCAAGGGCGGGGTGCTGGCCGCGATTGCCCGCACCCGTCCGGTGCCGGTGTATTTCATCGGCGTGGGCGAGAAGATCGACGACCTGCAACCGTTCAAGGCGGACGAATTCGCCGAGGCCTTGCTGGGATGAGCCGATGATCGAGTTCCACTCCGTCACCAAGCAATATTCCCCGGATGCCATCGCCCTGCGCGAGATTTCCCTGAACATCGCCAAGGGCGAGCTGGTCTATCTGGCCGGCCCGTCCGGCGCCGGCAAGTCCACCCTGCTGAAACTGATCGCCGCCATCGAACGCCCGAGCTCCGGCCGGGTGCTGGTCAACGGCACCGACATCGGTAAACTCCGCCGCGCCGGCGTGCCCTACCTGCGCCGCAACCTGGGCCTGATCTTCCAGCAGCAGCAATTGCTGGAAGACCGCTCGATCCTGGCCAACACCATGCTGCCGCTGGTGGTGGTGGGCGCCTCGCGCAGCCAGGCCGAACAGCGCGCCCGCGCCGCCCTGGACAAGGTCGGCCTGCTCGAGCGCGCCCATGCGCGCCCGCTGGAACTGTCCGGCGGCGAGCAGCAGCGCGTGTCGATCGCACGCGCCATCGTCAACCGCCCGCAGATCATCCTGGCCGACGAGCCCACCGCCAACCTGGACCGCGCCAGCGCCGACAAGGTGCTCGATGCCCTGCGCGCCTTTAACGCCGTTGGCGTCACCTGCCTGATTTCCACCCACGACGACATGGTGCTCGATGCGGCCGGCCGGGTGATCCGCCTCGACCACGGCGAGATGCAGGGCGAACAAAGCCAACAAGGAGCGTCCGCATGAACCGCTGGGTACGCCACCACCGCTTTGCGCTCGGCTCGGCGCTTGCCCACCTGGTCAAGACGCCCGGCAGCTTTCTCTTCAACGTGCTGGTGGTCGCCATTGCGCTGACCCTGCCGTTTGCCGGCCTGACCCTGCTCGACAATGTGCGACCCATGTCGGAGCAGTTGTCGGTCGACCCGGAACTGAGCATTTTCGTCAGCGCCGCCGCCAGCCGCGAACAGGCCACCAGCCTGGCGCCGCAGGTACGCGCCATCCTTAACGATCCGAAGGCGCACATCGAATTCGTGCCGCGCGAGCGCGCGCTCGAGACCCTGAAGGAAAAGCGCGGCCTGACCGACGTGCTGGGCACCCTGGAGGAAAACCCCCTGCCCGACAGCTACGTGGTGCGCCTGAACAGCTACAGCAGCGCGGCCCAGGCCGCCCAGGTGGACAATATCGCCACCCGCCTGCGCGCGCTGCCCAACGTGGATGCGGTGCAGGTCGATTCCAGCTGGGTCAAGCGCCTGGCCGCCCTGCTCGCCGTGCTGCGCCTGGTCCTGCTGCTGCTGGCCGTGACGCTGGGGATGGTGGTGGTGGCCGTGGTGTTCAACACGATCCGGTTGCAAGTGCTGACCCAGCGCGAGGAAATCGCCGTCAGCAAGCTGATCGGCGCGACCGACAATTTCATCCACCGCCCTTTTTATTACACCGGCGCGCTGCTGGGCCTGTGCGCGGGCGGCGTGGCGCTCGGCGCGGTGGCCCTGGGCCTGGGTCCGCTCAACCAGGCCATCGGCGAATTCGCCCGCCTGTACGCGTCCGAATTCCAGCTCGTCCCGCTCAACCCCTGGGCCACCGCGGCCCTGCTGGCGATCAGCGCCGGGCTCGGGCTCATCGGCGCCATCCTGTCCGTACGCCGCCATCTGGCCAGACTGACCTGACGACGGGAAGTTGTCCGACAGCGCGCACCTTGGCAAGGTGCGCGAGCTAACAGAGCGCGGCGCCGCGCGCTTCTACCATGTGTCTCACGGGTTCTTGCCACTTAATGTGGCTGGAGGCATTTAAGCTTGTGCTAATGAGCTTGCCTCAGAATAAACCTTGGGCGGCAGAAACACCCGGCAGATCAATAATTTATCCCTATCAGAACCATTGCCGATGGCGATTGGCACTCAACCCGAGAGAGTGCTAATATAGTACCAGTGCTAGCGGGGAACTATTCGACACCCACCGCCTGCATCCGTAACAATCGCATGACAGTAGGGCCAGCGTGCCTTCGGGGCGCCGGCAAACTTGACGAATGCAGTCCGCTACTTGACGAGGAAATACATGACTACGCTGTCCGCACAAAACGCATTGGTTCCGACCGGCAATCGTGCTCTCGGACTGGGTTTCACTGGCAATCTGGGCAATATCGACGCCTACATTTCAGCGGTCAACCGCCTGCCGATGCTGAGCCACGAGGAAGAAGTCTCCCTCGCCACGCGCCTGCGCGAAAAGAACGATCTGGGCGCGGCCCAGCAACTGGTGCTGTCCCACCTGCGCCTGGTGGTCTCGATTGCGCGCGGCTACCTGGGCTACGGCCTGCCGCACGCCGACCTGATCCAGGAAGGCAACATCGGCCTGATGAAGGCAGTCAAGCGCTTCGACCCCAACCAGGGCGTGCGCCTGGTGTCGTACGCGATGCACTGGATCAAGGCCGAGATGCATGAGTACATCCTGAAAAACTGGCGCCTGGTCAAGGTCGCCACCACCAAGGCCCAGCGCAAGCTGTTCTTCAACCTGCGCAGCAACAAGCAGGGCCTGGATGCGATGACCTCGACCCAGATCGACCAGCTGGCCAAACTGCTGGACGTCAAGCGCGAAGAAGTGATCGAAATGGAAACCGCCTGTCGGGCCGCGACATCGCCCTGGAAGCGCCGACCGACGACGAAGACGACAAGTTCTCGCCGATCGCCTACCTGTCGTCCGACCAGCAGGAGCCCACCCGCGTGCTGGAAGCCGAACAGGTGACGCGCCTGCAGTCCGAAGGGCTGGAGACGGCGCTGGGCAAACTCGACCCGCGTTCGCGCCGCATCGTGGAAGCCCGCTGGCTGGCCAACGACGACGGCTCGGGCGCCACCCTGCACACGCTGGCCGAGGAATTCGGCGTGTCGGCCGAGCGCATCCGCCAGATCGAGACGGCGGCGCTCAAGAAAATGAAGGGCGCGCTGGCCGCTTACGTCTGAGCCGGAGGGCGTTTAGCCCTGCACGGCGCGCAGCGCCGTGAACAGTTTGCTATGATCGGCGGCATGATGCCGCCGATTGTCTTTTCAGCCGCCTGCGCGAGCGCGATCGTCCTGCTGACGGCCTGCGCCGGCGCTGCGCAGGGCGACTTCCCCCGCCAGCTCGCCCTGCGCCCGCAATCGAGCGCCCAGCTGGCCCCGAACACCCGCCTGCGCCTGGATGCCATCGACGACAGCCGCTGCCCGCCGGCCGTGCAGTGCCTCTGGGCCGGCGTCCTGCGCTACCGCCTGACGCTCGACGCCGGCGGCCGGACCGAACAATTCACCCTGGACGAGACGACGCCGTCCCATAGGGCGCTTGCCGCCGGCCTCACCATCTCCCTGCTGCCCGGTTCGACTGCCGCAGCCGCCTCCACCGCAGCCCGGACGGAACCGGTCAGGCTGGTCATTTCAAAGGATTCGCACCGATGACTCTCCATCTGCCCCGCTCGCTCGTCCTTGCCATCGTCATCGCGGCGCCTGCCGCCGGCGCCAAGACCCCGGTGGCCACCGGCACCGGCGGCGCCGTCGCCACCATCAGCGAGCAGGCCTCGCAGGCGGCGCTGACGATCCTGAACCGGGGCGGCAACGCGGTCGATGCGGCGGTGGCGGCGGCCGCCACCCTGGGCGTCACCGATCCCTTCAGTTGCGGCATCGGCGGCGGCGGCTTCATGATGATTTACCTGGCCAACGAAAAGCGCGTCGTCACCATCGACCACCGGGAAACCGCGCCCGCTTCCGTCACCCCTGCCCTGTTCACCCAGGACGGCAAGCCGATGGACTTCGACACGGCGGTCACCAGCGGCGCCTCGGTGGGCGTGCCGGGCACCGTGCGCGGCTGGCACGATGCCTTGAGCCGCTACGGCACGATGCACTTCAAGGACGTGCTGCAGCCGGCCATTGGCGTCGCCACCCGTGGCTTTGTCGTGAGCGAGAACTTCCACAAGCTGGTGGCACAGAACGAAGCGCGCTTCGCGCGCTTCTCCAGCACGTCGGCGCTGTACCTGCGCGACGGTAAGGCCGTGGGCGCGGGGACGCTGCTGCGCAACCCGGACCTGGCCAAGGCCTACCGCGAACTGGCGGCCCATGGCCAGAAGGCTTTCTACCATGGCGCGCTGGCCCGCGCCCTCGTCAAGGCCGTCAACGAGCCGCCGGTGGCCCCAGGCCAGAAGGTGCGACCGGGCGCCATGACCCTGGCCGACCTGGCCGGGTACGAATCGCACATCCGCCAGCCGGTCCACACCAGCTACCGCGGCTACGACGTGTACGGCATGCCGCCGCCCAGCAGCGGCGGCGTGGCCATCGGCGAAGCGCTGAATATCCTGGAAGGCTTCGACCTGGACGACGTGCGCCGCGCGCAGGCCGAGCACCTGTACCTGGAAGCGACCCGCCTGGCGTTCGCCGACCGCAATGCCTACCTGGCCGATCCGGACTATGTGGACGCCCCGGTCGAGGGCCTGTTGAGCGACGAATACGCGGCCGTGCGGCGCAAGCTGATCGATCCGCTGCGCAGCATGGGGGTGGCGCCCGCCGGCGACCCCACGCCGTTCCTGGTCAAGCCGACCGGCGACGCCAGCGCCCGGCCCCGTCCCAAGGCCGCCCAGCCGCGTACCGAAAGCACCCACACCACTCACCTGGCGGTATCGGACAAGCACGGCAACATCGTGGCCTACACCTTCACCATCGAGTCCTGGGGCGGCAGCGGCATCGTGGTGCCGGGCTACGGTTTTCTCCTCAATAACGAGCTGACCGACTTCAATTTCACCGCGCCCCATCCCAACGCGCCGCAAGCGGGCAAGCGCCCGCGCAGCAGCATGGCGCCGACCATCGTGCTCAAGGACGGCAAGCCCGCCTTCACCGTCGGCAGCCCGGGCGGGGCCACCATCATCACCACCGTGCTGCAGACCATCGTCAACCATATCGACCTGCACATGCCGATGGACGCGGCCATCAACGCCCCGCGCATCAGCAACCTGGGCGGCGCCGCCAGCTACGTGGAACCGGGCTTTCCCGGCAGCGAACAGGCCAAGGCGCTCGAGCAGCTGGGCCAGGCCTGGGAAGGCGCGCCGGAGGAAATCGGCGCGGCCAACGCCATCGTCTTCAATCCCGACGGCACCGTGACGGCCGTCAGCGAAGCGCACCGCCACGGGACCGGCAGCGCGCTGGTGCAGTCAGCGGCGCATTAGTGGCGTACTGGCGGCGTACTAGCGGCGTACTAGTGGCGTACTAGTGGCGTACTAGAGCCGGATCTCGACCGAGGCGGCGCTGCGCTGGGCCGGGCCGTGGAACACGGCTTCGATGTTGTTGCCGTCCGGGTCCAGCACGAAGGCCGCGTAGTAGCCCGGGTGGTACGGGCGCTCGCCCGGCACGCCGTTGTCGCTGCCGCCATGCTCGAGCGCGGCGCGGTAGAAGGCCTCGACGGCGGCGCGGTCGCGGGCCTGGAAGGCCAGGTGCTGGCGCCCGGTCAGCTTGCCCTGGGCGGCCGGGCTGTCGCTGCTGGAGACGAACAGCTCGTCGGCCCAGAAGAAGCCGGGACCGGTGCCGCCGATGTCCAGGCCGAGCGCCTTCAGCGCCGCCGTATAAAACGTCTGCGACGCCGCCAGGTCGCGCACCACCAGGTGCACGTGGTCGAACAGGCGGCCGCGATGCAGTGTTGTCGATTCCATGCCATGCTCCTCGTTCCAGTCGATTGAACGGAAAGTATAGCGCTTGGCAACGCTCGAAAGTTACAGGACAGCCAGGCGGCCGGCCGGAAAGGCCGGCGGAGCCGCCATCATCTGCCGCCAGCGCCGCACGATGAAGGCCGTGGACACGCCCGCCAGCACGACGAGACTGACCGGCCACCACGTCCACTGCCCCACCGAGAGCACGGCCGCGCCGGCCAGCAGCGTCATCGCCATGCCCAGCACCACGCCCCGCCAGCCGGGCGCCCCGGCCGGCCGCGCGTGGTCGCGCAGGGGCCAGCCGATCCACGCCAGCGTGGCCAGCATCAGCGCCGCTTCGCGCCACAGGTCGATGGCATCCATCTCCAGCCAGGCCGACCCGGCCAGCAGCAGCACCGTGCACACTGCCCACAATACGAGCAGGGTGCGCACCAGCGTGGTGGCCAGCACCCGGTTGAGTTCCGGGGCGCGCGGGGCGGCCGGCGTCAGGCGGTACAGGGCCTGTTCAGGTGCGCTGCGCGCGATGGCGGCGCCGTAGTGGAATGCCACGCCGAACACGATCAGCGGCAGGCAGAACAAGCCGGCCAGTCCGGGCACATGGGCGAGCACGGGCGCATGCCCGGGCCAGACCAGCGGGGCCAGCAGCGTGACCAGCACGGCGCTGCCCAGGCCCATCGCGACCGGCTTGAAGGCCGCGTAGCGATACTGCTCGGGCCCGAGGGCGTGCAGCATCAGGGCGGCAGGTGGGCTGCGCCGCATGTCCAGTGCGCGCAGGCGGGCGTTCAAGCCGCCTCCACTGGTGCGCGGCGTGTGTGAGGTGCCGGCCTGTGGGGACAGCGCGGCGCCACGCGCGGGGAACACATGGATCAGCACACGCCACGCCGCGAGCAGGCTTAAGGTGACTGCCACGGCCAGCACGGCGGGCTGCTCCATGAAGTCGCGCAAGCGCACCCCGCCGAACTGGATCAGCGTGACCTCGCCCACGAACAGCACGATGCCGGTGGCATGGTCGTCGCGTCCCAGCGCCAAGGTCAGCACGCCCACGTTCATGCCCAGCATGACCAGCCAGCCATGGGGAACCGCGAGCGCCACCAGCGCCCAGCCGAGCATCATCGCCACCCACAGCAGCACGGCGCCGCGCCGCACCAGCAGCGTCAGGCGCGGCACCAGCACCGCATGGGCCGGCCGGTTCTGCCGGGTCGCGGCGGTCACGTAATGCAGCAGCACGGCGCTGCCGGCCACCCCGATCGGCATGCCCAGCCCGAAGCAGACCGCGCGCCACAGCTCGATGCGGGTGAACATCAGGGCGGCAATGGCCAGCAGCGCCAGCGCCAACAGCATCCACTTGAACAGCCGCGCGCTGCCGCTGGCGCCGCGAACCCTCAGCACCGTGTCGAACACCGGGCCGCATTCCCGCATCCAGGCCATCATTGCGTCACCTCCACGAACAGGTCTTCCAGCGACAACGCCTCGATGCGTACGCCGGGCTCGCGTCCGGCCAGCGCCAGCAGGGCCGCGCTGGGCGCCTGCGTGACGATCCGGGTGCTGCCGTCGCCGCTGCGCGTGCGGCGCAGCTCGCCATCGACCGCCAGGGGATCGAGCAGCGCGCTCGGTCCCACCACCCGGCGTGCCGACTCCAGCAGCTCGTCCAGGCTGCCCTGCAGGGCGATGCGGCCGTCCTTGAGAAACGCCACGTCCAGCGCCACCCGCTCCAGGTCGGTCAGGATGTGGGTCGAGAACACCACCGTGGTGCCGCGCTCGATGACGTCCTCGACCAGCTCGCGCAGGAACTCGCGCCGCCCGAGCGGATCGAGCGCCGACACCGGCTCGTCCAGCACCAGCAGTTCCGGGTCATGCGCCAGCGCGCGGATGATCGACAGGCGCTGCTGCTGGCCGCCGGAGAGCTGGCTGATCGGCCGCTCGCACGTGGCCTTATCAAAACCCCAGCGCGCCAGCAGTCCCTCCACCTTGGCCCCGTTCCAGTGCGGGTACAGGGCCTTGAAGTAGGCCAGCACCTGGTGCGGGGTGAGCCACTCGAACAAGGCCGACTTCTGCGGCACATAGCCGATCTTGGCGCGCACCGCGTCCGGCAGGTTGCCAGCGGCCGCCCCGAACAACGTCACGCTGCCGGCATCGAGCTCGCGCAGCCCCAGCACGCATTCGAGCAGGGTCGACTTGCCCGCGCCGTTGCGGCCCAGCAGGCCAATCACCTGTCCGCGCGTGACAGTCCAGTCGAGCTCTTTGAGGACGGTGTGTGGGCCGAACTGCTTGCTGATCGATGCAACCTGGAGAATGGAAGAATTCATGGCTTGGCTTTCAGGATCGTGGTGAAGAGTGCGAGGACGGTGTCGATATCGAGTTCCAACTGGCGCGCTTCCAGCGCGGCCCGCTCCAGCGTGGGCCGCAGCAGTTCGGCGCGATGGGCCAGGTTGTCGGCACGGGGCGGCGCCTGGGCCACCTCCATCCCAAGGCCGCGCCGGCGCGTCAGCACCCCTTCCATCTCCAGGAGGCCATAGGCCTTGGAGACGGTCATGGGATTGACGGCCAGCGCGGCGGCGATCTCGCGCACGGATGGCATGGCGTCGCCGCCGGCCAACTGGCCGCCCGCGATCAGGCGGCGGGTCTGTTCGACCAGCTGGCGGTAGATCGGCTCGGGCGAGCCGGGGGCAATCGAGAACAGATCGGTAGGGGTGGGACGCATAAATTAGTATACTGTATTAATTGAGTAATACAGTATACGTACCGCGCGACCCGGTCAAGGTTTTTCTGGCTTCACCCGATTTACATTTCGATACAAATTTTGGAGCGGCCCGCTTGTGCGCCTTGCTGTTTAGGCATTGTTATCAATTATGCTCTGGTACATGACCCTGCCATACCGTGCAGGAGCCGCCTCCAACCGAAAGGAACGCATGAAAACCTTCGCTCTCGCCCTCATCGCCGCCGCTGCCGCCGTTTGCCAGCCGGCCTCGGCAAAAATCCGCACGTATGACTACACGGTCACCGACCTGACCATCAGCTATGAAGGCAATCACTATGCCACGCTCGATGGGGCGTTCGGCGGTGTGCTGGCGGCCGCCGGCGACTCCCTGCACGGCAGCTTCTCCTTCGACGACGCCCAGACGCCATGGCTGGATGGTCCCTACGCCGCTTCGCTGGACGATTACTTCCACGGCAGCATGTCGATCACGTTCGAGCGCGGCGGCGTGACCGAGACCAACAATGCCGATTTCGTCGCCAAGCACAGTTCGTCGGACCTGACGCGCACCTTCACCGCCACCGTGTTCGCCGGTCCCCTCCTGTACCACATTGGCCTGAGCGGCCCCCAAGCCGGCTACGGCGACGCCGGCTTCATCGACGGCGCGCACAGCACCAGCAAATCGTTCTGGGCCAATTACTGGGGCTTCGATCTGAACGGCAAGTTGACCAGCGTGGTGGAAGTGACGCCGGTACCGGAGCCGTCCACCTACGCCATGATGCTGGGCGGCCTGGCCGTGGTGGGCGCGCTGGCCCGCCGCCGCCAACAGAAGTGACTCAAGCTTAGGCTACACAACTAGTGGGGCAGAGGGTGAATCCCTCGGGAGCATTCAATGATGGCGGCGCCTTGGCCCGCCGGAATTCGGTGGACTAGCCTTTGCCTTGGCGCCTGAAGACCTGTTTCCACCAAGAAAAGGAGGGAGTCAGCTGACGCCAGCCCGACAAACTCTCAACCGGTCGAAAATGCTACGTGGCTCGACAAGAGGGTTGCTCCGCAGCTTGTTTTGTGTCCTTCGTAAGCGACCGCTATACCGCCTACGACATGATTGGGGTTTCCTTCGACAATCGTACAGCCATCATGTCCCTTAACCGGGCAGGAGCACACATCGCCCACGCGAGCGACTGGAATCCCTTCGACCGTAAAATGCGTTGCGGCGACTTGTTCCACCTTTCCGCCGTGGCTTGTGCCATCGCCGAGCCGGACTATGTTTGGCACGAGTTATCCCTCCTGTAGCACTGTCTAACGTAGAACTGAGGTCCGCGAACATGACCCTAGCCGAGTGGTGAAGCGCGCCGTAACGTTACAAGTACGAGTCCACTTGCGCCTTCAGCGGGTATAGTCTCGCGCACGCTGACAGAGCAAAGCCTTATTACGTTATATCGGTGCCGGACTTATCTGTCCCATCGGCCGTATCGTACGCAACGAGCTTCCAAACTGTCGCCGCCCGCCGTAGGGGCGCCCTGCCGGTGAGCTTCTGCCAAAGCGATGGCACTTCGTGCAGTAATACATGGGGCATCACCTCACCGTGTCTGATGAACTCGCGCTGAGCGCCGCTGGCACGACCCGTAACACCGCATTGCCAGTAGCCAGTGTGCGGACAGGGCTGCCCGGTTGGTACCAATTCGCCAAGTGGCACAGGCGCTGGGCGTTTTTGGGGGGCAGGCCCGACGGGGCGAATCTTCAAGCTCGACGAGATGTCCTGCCACAGTTGTCGTGCCGCCTCGTCCGACAGACTTGAGTTCACAGTATTGCCGGGGCGGGCTTTTCCGGTCTGCATTTCGAGCGTGATGCTGGGTGCAAGCAAGTCAGCTCCCTTGCCAGGGCTGGCCCACATGAACGAATGGACAGTTGTGCCGTTTGCTTCCTTAACACGCAACAAGACTTCCTCCCCTGCCAGACCGTTCAAATCTCGCGCTCCTTGCCTGAGGGTGGTGATGTTCTTTGCAAATTCGGCGGCGATATCGTTCTTCGCATGCCGCGCAAGCAACGTCTCTTCCGGCTCATCCACGACGGCGGTGTCGAGTCGAATCAGAACGTCGGGGTGGCTGCTAAGCGCCGCAAACATCGTGACCGTTTCATTATCTTCGGCCGAAATTGGATCGTGAACCAGTCCATTTTCTGTGCAGAACCCTGATTCCAAAGGTAATGAGGTGTCCGCCCGCGACTCGAACCTGGTCACGAGCTCATGGACATTCTGCTCATACTTAGGAGAAGACAAGTTCTTTCCAATGAATCGATAAAACAAGTCGTCCTTATTGCCGAACGCCTCCACAGTGACTCCCCCTTCTCCGCTGGTAACGGGCTGACCGCGCGAGATACGCGTCATCGGCTTCTTGCGACCGGAGTATAGGATCGTTGACTCGAAGTTCACTGCATTAATGACTTGACGCT
>JBKHWY010000099.1:0-3660 GCA_046566285.1 Gammaproteobacteria bacterium
CGCGCTCGCTCTCGCAGTCCGATCTCGCCGCCATTGAGCAGGCGCGCCACCGTGGCCAGGTCGCCGCGGTCGGCCGCTTCGTTGCAGCGGCGCAGGTGCCAATGGGCCGTGCCGACCGCAACACACCATGACGGGCTCAGCACCGCGTCCGGATCGGCACGGAAGTCGGGCACCGGCCCGCTCCACTCGGATAAAGAAGTGGTCACGCGTGCATAGCTGTCCTTTCCAGTCAGCTGCAGTATCCCGCGACCACGAAACTTGTAGCCATCGCCCGGCGCGCTGTTGCCGAGGCGGCCGCCATACACGGCCTCGGCCAGCGCTTCCGGCCGGTGCGCATAGTCATTCGCATCGAGCATGCCGCGCGGCGCGAAGCGCAGCGGCCACACCGCACGCAAGCGCTCGGCGCTGTAATCCAGGTCTTCCGTCAACAGGGTCAGCCCGCCCGTCTCGTGCATCACTTGCGCCACAAAATGCGCCAGCCGCGCCGCGCTGGCGCTGATGCCGTAATGGCTTAAAGCGGCGTCAGCCAGACCAAACGCGGCGCGATACAGCGGATGACAATCGGGTGCCAACTTCAGTAATTGTTCAGTTGAAATAGAAGCACTCATGGCGGGCTCCGGCGTAGTCATGCTCAGCTTAGAAAGCATAACTAAACCGTTTTCTACATAAATCAAACAGTCGGCGTATTAAAGAACGATCGTATGGAACTTTCGCGGCCGCGCGCGAGCTCATCATTTCCAGCGGAAAAGATATAGCGCTCCTTATTGCAGACCTGAAATTAATCAGCGCCACACCCAGCGCACGGTATTTTCAATTCGCAATTTATTGCTGAATATGGACGCAAATCACCCATTGAGCATAATCAAACCAGCCCGTTCGACCCACCCACATAATCGATCCACCTTGATTCAAAAGCGGTCCTGACAGCAAATCCATATTGATAAATTATTGCGGATAAAGCTTTCGCTTCTTTTCTCCACAATTATTTTGCACGATTTTTCGGAAATACATTTGCCATGCGGACGCTTTATTCCCGATCTCTCAACCAATTCTGCAATGAATTGGTGTCCATGGACCGTATGTATAAAATCGGTTTGATGGTGGCCGTCGACCTGCTGGCCCTGCCGGCCTGCCTGCTGGTGGCCATGCTGTTGCGGCTGGGGGACTGGAGCCTGGTGGCCCAGTACGGCGCGCTGGCCTATGGGGTGGCAGCGCTCGTCACGGTGGCGGCGCTGTCGCTGTCCGAACTGTACCGGGCCGTCATCCGCTTCATCGACCAGCACATGCTGGCCATCACCGGGCTGGCGCTGGGCCTGGCGGTGGTGTCGCTCTACATCATCCTCCTGGCCGTGAACGACCAGCGCTTCCCCAGGAGTGCCCTGGCTATCTACTGGTTCATCGCCTTTTCCTACGTGGTGGCCTCGCGCCTGGCCATGCGCAAGCTGCTGCGCCGCCAGCTTGGCGAGGATGCAACCGGCGAGCATACGGTGGCCATCTACGGCGCGGGCGAAGCGGGCGCCCAGCTTGCCATGACGATGCGCGCCAGCAATGAGTACCGCCCGGTATGCTTCTTCGACGACAAGCACGCCCTGCACGAGCGCACCATCGGCGGGCTGCGGGTCGTCCACACCGACCGGCTGGTGGAAACCGTACAGGCCCTGTCGATCCGCTCGATCATCGTCGCCCTGCCCCGGGTATCGCCCCAGCGCCTGCGCGACATCATGCAGCGCATGGCCCAGGCGGGCGTGACCACCAAGATCTTCAGCCGCCTCTTGGCCCTGGCCGACGAGAAAGCCCCGCTGGCCGCCATCCGCGAACTCAAGCTGGAAGACCTGCTGGGCCGCCCGCCCGTGCCACCGCGCCAGGATTTGTTTGCCCGTTGCGTGCGCGACAAGGTCGTGCTGGTCACCGGTGCCGGGGGGTCGATCGGCAGCGAGCTGTGCCGCCAGATCGTGACCCTGCAGCCGGCCCAGGTCCACCTGCTCGACCACTCGGAATTCGCCCTGTACACCATCCGCCAGGAGCTGTCGAACCGCTTTCCCGGCCTGCCCATCGTGGCCCACCTGGGCTCGGTGTGCAATCCGGCCCTGCTCGAGCGCATCCTGCAGGCCCGGCAGATCGACACCATCTACCATGCGGCCGCCTACAAGCACGTGCCCCTGGTCGAGGACAACATCGTGGAAGGCTTGCGCAACAACGTGGTGGGGGCCCAGGTGGTGGCCTCGCTGGCGGAGCGCTTCAAGGTCAAGACCTGCGTGCTCATTTCCAGCGACAAGGCGGTGCGCCCGACCAACATCATGGGCGCCAGCAAGCGCATTGCCGAACTGATCTTCCAGGCCGCAGCGGCCTCCGCCGCGCACACCACCTTTTGCATGGTTCGCTTTGGCAATGTACTGGGTTCTTCCGGATCGGTGATCCCGCTGTTCCAGCGCCAGATCGCCCACGGCGGGCCGCTCACCATCACCCATCCGGACGTGGCGCGCTACTTCATGCTGATTCCCGAAGCGGCCCAGCTGGTCATCCAGGCCGGCGCCATGGCCAAGGGCGGCGACGTGTTCGTGCTGGACATGGGCGAGCCGATCCGGATCGTCGACCTGGCGCGCACCATGATCGCCATGTCCGGCCTCAGCGAGAAAACGCCCCAGCATCCGGACGGCGATATTGAAATCAAATTCGTCGGCTTATTCCCTGGCGAAAAACTGCACGAAGAATTGCTCACGGAGGGAAAAGTATTTCCGAGCGAGCATCCGCGCATCATGCGCATGAAGGAAACCGCATTGCATCCCGGCATTCTCGAGACCTATATCACGTTCTTGATGACGGCTTGCGATACCCACGATCGCGGGATGATCGAATCCATGGTGAAAGCCATCGTGGGCGAATACACGCCGCAATATCGCCCTGCCGCGCCGGCGGCCGAAATACAGAAGACCGCGCCACTGACGCTCAAGAAGAATATCCCGTTTCGAATCTAGACCCACGCAGCCATTACGATGTGCGTGACCGATTTTATAGATTGTTTTAATTCGGAGAATATATGCGCGACCAACAATCCAGCAGCCATTTAACGCGCCTGCTTGCCCGATTCGATAGCCGCCAGGCTGTCATCGGCATTATCGGCCTCGGTTATGTGGGATTACCCCTGAGCCTGCGCTATTCGGAAGCGGGATTCCAGGTACTCGGGATCGATATCGACGCCGACAAGGTCGCCAAACTCAATGCCGGCGCCAGCTATATCGAACACATTTCCGCCGGCGCGATCGCGGCGGCGCGCGCGCGCCGCTTCGAAGCGACCACCGATTTTGCCCGCGCCGCCGAAGCCGATGCGCTGATCATCTGCGTGCCCACGCCCCTGAACACCTATCGCGAACCGGACCTGAGCTTCGTGCTGGCCACCGCCGACGCCCTGCTGCCGCACATCCGCGCCGGCCAGATCCTGTCGCTGGAGAGCACCACCTATCCCGGCACCACGGACGAGGAGCTGCGTCCACGCCTGGAGTCGCGCGGCTTCACCGTCGGCCAGGATGTGTTCCTGGTGTTTTCTCCGGAGCGCGAAGACCCCGGCAACCAGCAGTTCGACACCCGCACCATTCCGAAGGTGTGCGGCGGCGACACCGAAGCCTGCCTGCAGGCCGGCATCGCCCTGTACAGCGGCGCGAT
>JBKHWY010000099.1:3670-11168 GCA_046566285.1 Gammaproteobacteria bacterium
GTGAGCGCCGGCTGCGCGCCGCCCGGTCAGCGGGGCTGGAGACCGTGCCCGCGATCGTGCGGGACACCACCGACGACGCCCTGCTCCGCGACGCCCTGCTGGAGAACATCCACCGGGCCGTCAACATTGGCCTGGTCAACGAGATGAAGATCATCGCCGACAAGATGCAGATCGACATTCACGAAGTCATCCGCGCCGCAGCCACCAAACCGTTCGGCTTCACACCCTACTACCCCGGCCCGGGCCTGGGCGGCCATTGCATCCCCATCGACCCCTTCTATCTCACCTGGAAGGCGCGCCAGTATGGCCTGCATACCCGCTTCATCGAACTGGCCGGCGAGATCAACAGCGACATGCCGCACTGGGTGATCGGCAAGCTGGTGGACGCGCTCAATGAGCGCAGCCGCTCGCTCAAGGGCGCGCGCGTGCTGGTGCTGGGGATCGCCTACAAGAAGGATGTCGAGGACATGCGCGAGTCGCCCTCGGTCGAGATGATGGAAATCCTGCGCGACAAAGGCGCCGAGGTGGCGTATTCGGACCCGCACGTCCCCAGGTTTCCACCGATGCGCGAACACCGCTTCGACCTCGCCAGCGTCGCCTTGACGCCGGCCACGCTGGCCTCGTTCGACGTGGTGCTGCTGGCCACCAGCCATTCCGCTTTCGACTATGGCCTGATCCAGCAGCACGCGCAGCTGATCGTCGATACCCGCGGCGTGTACCTGGAACGCCTTCCCAACGTCATCAAGGCTTGAGGCTTCAAGCATCGCGCCGACAACCATGAACCGGCACCACGAGGATTCCAACATGCGTACCTACCCTGCTGCCATCACCGACCGGCGCGTGCGCCTGGCCCTGGTCGGCTGCGGCCGCATCGCGGCCAACCACCTGAAGGCGATCGCCGCCCACGCCGACCGCTGCGAACTGGTCGACGTCTGCGACATCGACCCGCGCGCGCTCGAGAAAGCCTCGAACGCGACCGGCGCGCGCGCCCATTCCAAGCTCGCCAACATGCTCGAACAAAGCACGGCGGACGCGGTGGTCATCGCCACGCCGTCCGGCCTGCATCCCCAGCAAGCCATCGAGATCGCCGCATCCGGCCGCCATGTCATCACCGAAAAGCCCATGGCCACGCGCTGGGAAGACGGCAAGCGCATGGTGGCCGCCTGCGACGCCGCCGGGGTGCGCCTGTTCGTGGTCAAGCAGAACCGCCGCAACAGCACCCTGCAGATGCTCAAGCGGGCCGTCGAGCAGAAGCGCTTCGGGCGCATCTACATGGTCAACCTGAACGTGTTCTGGAGCCGTCCGGACGCCTACTACAACAGCGCCAGCTGGCGCGGCACCTGGGAATTCGACGGCGGCGCCTTCATGAACCAGGCCAGCCACTACGTCGACCTGCTGGACTGGATCATCGGCCCGGTCGAGAGCCTGCAAGCCTATACCGCCACCCTGGCGCGCGATATCGAGGTCGAGGACACCGGCGTCATCAGCCTGCGCTGGCGCAGTGGCGCGCTCGGTTCGGTCAACGTCACCATGCTGACCTATCCGCGCAACCTGGAAGGGTCGATCACCATCCTCGGCGAAACCGGCACAGCGCGCGTGGGCGGGGTGGCCGTCAACGAAATCCAGCAATGGGAATTCGCCGTGCCGCACGAGGACGACCTGAAGATCAAGGAAGCCAACTACCAGACCGACTCGGTGTACGGCTTCGGCCACCCAGCCTACTACGACAACGTCATCAAGGTCTTGCAGGGGCAGGCCGAACCGGAGACCGACGGACGCGAAGGGCTCAAGTCGCTGGAAGTGCTGATTGCCGCCTACCGTTCGGCGCGCGATGGCCGCCGCGTGGCCCTGCCGCTGGAGTACTGAAATCATGTCCACCACCCTTCATGATTCCCACGGCGGCGCCGGCGCCGACATTCACCCCAGCGCCATCGTCGATGCCGGCGCCACGCTCGGTCCCGGCACCCGGGTGTGGCACTTCGCCCACGTGTGCGCGGGCGCGCGCATCGGCGCGCGCTGTTCGCTCGGGCAGAACGTATTCGTCGGTAACGATGCCCTCATCGGCGACGGCGTCAAGATCCAGAACAATGTCTCCGTGTACGACGCCGTGACGCTCGAAGACGAGGTGTTCTGCGGGCCCAGCATGGTGTTCACCAATGTGCACAATCCGCGCGCCGCCGTGGTCCGCAAGGACCAGTACCGGCGCACCCTGGTCCAGCGCGGCGCCTCCATCGGCGCCAACGCCACCATCGTCTGCGGCGTCACCATCGGTCGCTACGCTTTTATCGGCGCCGGCGCCGTGGTGACCCGCGACGTGCCGGCGTTTGCCCTGATGGCCGGCGTACCGGCGCGCCAGATCGGCTGGATCAGCCGCCATGGCGAGCGCCTCGACCTGCCCCTGACGGGATCGGCGCAGGCGCGCTGCCCGCACACGGGCGAGCGTTACGGCCTGCGCGGATCGGCCTGCGTGCTCCTCAATGAAAACGACCTGGCCACCAGCCCGTCCACCTCCTGTTGGGAATGATCGTCATGGAATTCATCGACCTGAAAAGCCAGTACCAGGCCGCCCGCGAGCGGATCAATGAACGTATCCAGGCCGTGCTGGATCACGGCCAGTACATCATGGGACCGGAAGTGGCCGAACTGGAGCAGGCGCTGGCCCGCTACACCGGGGCGCGCCACTGCATCACCGTGTCGTCCGGCACCGAAGCCCTGCTGATTGCCCTGATGGCCCTGGGCATCGGACGGGGCGACGAGGTCGTCACCACACCCTTCTCGTTCATCGCCACCGCCGAAGCCATCGTGCTGCTGGGCGCGACCCCCGTGTTCGTCGACATCGACCCGGCCACCTGCAATATCGATCCCACCCTGATCGAGGAAAAGATCAGCAGCCGCACGCGCGCCATCCTGCCGGTGTCGCTGTACGGCCAAACCGCCGACATGGAAGCGATCAACGCGATCGCCACCCGCCACGGTCTGCCCGTCATCGAAGACGCCGCCCAGAGTTTCGGCGCCACCTACCAGAGCCGGCGCAGCTGCAACCTCAGCACCATCGGCTGCACCAGCTTCTTCCCCAGTAAACCCTTGGGCTGCTATGGCGATGGCGGAGCCCTGTTCACCAGCGACGACGAACTGGCCCAGGCCATGCGCGAGATCCGCGTGCACGGCCAGTCGCGCCGCTACGTGCACACCCGCATCGGCGTGGGCGGACGGATGGATACGCTGCAATGCGCGATCGTGCTGGCCAAATTCGAACGCTTCGAGTGGGAACTGGCCCAGCGTACCCGTGCGGCGCGCCACTACGACGCCCTGCTGTCCGGCCGCATCGGAATGATTGCGCGTCCGCGCGACCGCACCAGCGTGTACGCCCAGTACACGGTCGTGGTGGACGAGCGCGACGCCGTGCAGGACGCGCTGACGCAGGCCGGCATCCCCACCGCCGTGCACTATCCGCTGCCGATGCACATGCAGCCTGCCTACGCGCGCTGGGCCGCCTCGGCCAGCGCACCAGTGGCGCGCAGCATGGCCGGTCGCGTGCTCAGTCTGCCGATGGGACCGTACATGAGCGACGAGGAAGTGCACACGGTGGCAACGACGCTGCTGCAAGCGGTCGGCCAGTCCGTTGCCGACGCCGCCGGCACGCCAGCCGGCACACCGGCCAGCGCGCACGCCGTGGCCAATGCTGCGGCCAACGCAGTGGCGAAATGAGTCGCATGTTGCCGGCGCCATGAAGTCTCTGCCCGTCTACTGGAAGCACGTGCTGACCGTGCTGGGTGGCACCCTCGGTGCGCAGGCGCTGCCGCTGCTGGCCGCGCCCCTGATCACACGCCTGTGCAGCCCCGCCGACATGGGCGTCTTCAGTGTCTGGTTCGGTATGGTCGCCGTCACGGCCGTCGCGGCCACCTTGCGGCTCGAAGCGGCGTTGATCCTTGACCGCAACCGTTACCACCAGCGCATCGGCCTGGGCGTGGTGGCCTGGGCCGCCGCCGCGATCGCCCTGGCCGCCAGCGCGGCCGTGGCCATCGCGCACGTGGCGGGTGTCCCGCTGGCCGCGCGCATTCCCTGGTTCGGCATCGCCGCGCTGGCGCCTGCCGTGTGGCTGACCGCCTACATGCAGAGCACCCTGGCCTACGCCACCTCGCAGGCCGCGTTCGGCAAGGCCGCGCACGCCAAGATCTGGAGCGCGGGCAGCATCGCTCTCGTGCAAGTAGCCCTGCTGGCCGCCGGCGCAGGCGCCGCCGCGCTGCTGCTGGGCCAGGTGGCCGGCCTGGCCGTCGGCCTGCTGGCCGCCACCCTGCTGGTGCGCCCGCCCAGGCCGGCGCTGGGCTGGCGGCCCCACCCGCAAGCGCGCCGCTACCTGCGCCGCCATGCCGCGTTCTGGCAATTCTCGCTGCCTTCCAACCTCCTTAACGCGCTGGTGGGCCAGCTGCCGCTGTTCATGATCGGCACGCGCCATGGCGCCCTGGCGGCCGGCCTGTTCGCCCTGACTCAGCGCGTGCTGACCGCCCCCATTGCGCTATTGGCCTCGTCGGTCCTGGAAGTGTTCAAGCGCGAATCGGTGCTGGCCTTCCGCGCCCAGGGCAACTGTCGCGCGGCCTACCTGTACACCTTCAAGACCCTGTTCCTGCTGGGCGCCGGCCCGTCGGTGCTGCTGTTGCTGCTGTCGCCCCCCTTGTTCGTCTGGGTGTTTGGCGAAGAGTGGCGGCGCGCCGGTGAACTGGCGCAGATCATGGCGCCCCTGTACTTCCTCAACTTTATCGCCAGCCCGCTCAGCTATGTGTTCTTCGTGGCCGGCAAGCAGAAAATCGACCTGGTCTGGCAGGTGGCGCTGTTCCTGATGACGGTCACCGTGTTCACCCTGCCCGGCAGCCTGGAACAAAGCGTCACACGCTACGTGCTCGGCTATTCGATCCTGTACCTGATCTACCTGCGCATGTCGTATCAATGTTCCGGCAAGGGAGTGGCCCTGGCATGACCACGCAGATCGTCACCGCCGCCCTGCCTTTTGCGGGCCACCGCCCTGGACGCGACATGGGCCACGTGGTCGGCATGGCCGCGTTCCTGGCCCTGTTCCCCGGCTTTTTCTTCTATCACACCCTGCTCGGGCTGGGCCGGATCGGCGCCGTCCTGGGAGGCTTCTTCGCGCCCGTGGCGCTGCTGGCCGCACCGGGACTGCTGTTCGTGTATGCCTACCGCTTGCGCCACGGAACACGCCAGCTGACCGGCTCGGATGTGTATTTCATACTCTACCTCGCTTACTTCCTTTGCATCGTATTCGTCAATGCGGTGGCAGGCAGCAATATGCAGATTGTCGGCAACCACCTGCTGTGCATTCTCTTCATGGTGGACCTGTTCCTGATCTTCAAGTTTACCGATTTCGCCGACCCGACCTTCAGGAAGCTGGGCTGGATCAGCCTGCTGGCCATGTCCACCATCGTGTTCGCCTACTCGGTCGACGGCTCGTTCTACCTCGCGCCGCTGGGCACGGCCAAGAATCCGGAGAGCGTGGCGACCTACCAGGGCTTCTCGCGCTCCTATCTGCTGACCTTCGCGGTGGTGGTGGCGTTTACCCGCGCGCGCTGGCTGCGGGTGCTGCTGTATTGCCTGGCCGCGCCCACCCTGTTCGTCAACACCGCGCGCAGCGAGTTCGTCGCCATGCTGGTGATGGCGCCCATCATCGAATTGTATTTCGCCAAGCGCAAGCTGCTGGTGGCGGCCGTGTGCGTGCTGGGCTTCACGCTGGTGTATGCCAACCTCGATCAATTGCTCGCGCTGCTGCCCAGCAACCGCATCCTGGAACTGCTGGACCTGTCGCAATCGACCTCGGCCAACAAGCGCCATCACCTGACCGTGTACGCGCTGCAAACCATCGAGCACTACCCCATCCTGGGCGACTACGCCAGCTACCAGCCGGGGCTGTATTCGCATAACGTGCTGTCGGCCTGGGTGGACACGGGCCTGTTCGGATTCCTGTTCGTACTCGGCATCCTGATCATCCCGAGCGCGGGCCTGTTCATTGAAGGTTTTTTTCACCGCAACAAAAGCGGCCAGTTCATCGTCGGGTTCGCGCTGGCCTGTATCACCGCGCTGCTGCTGGTCACCTCCCACTATTTCACCGATATGTTCATTGGCGCCGTCCTTGGCGCGTTCGCAAAGTACAGGTATGGAAAACAACATGGTTATCGTGGCGCACCTGACCTCCGCCCATCCGCGCTCGGATACGCGGATCTTCGTCAAGCAATGCCGCCAGCTGGCGCAGCACGGGTTTGACGTGAACCTGGTGGTGGCCGACGGGCTGGGCGACAGCGTGGACGCGGGCGTGCGGGTGCACGATGTCGGCGCGGCGCGTGGGCGGCTCGGCCGCATGCTGGCCACCACCCGGCGCGTGTACCGCCAGGCGCGCCGGATCGATGCCCACATCTACCACCTGCACGACCCGGAACTGATCCCGGTCGGATTGCGCCTGCGCCAGCTGGGCAAGGCAGTCATCTTCGACGCGCACGAGGACCTGCCCACCCAGCTGCTGGGCAAACCCTACCTGCGTCCGCTGACGCGCCGGCTGCTGTCGCGCTGCGCGGCCTCCTTCGAACAGCTGGCCTGTCCGCGCTTTTCCAGCATCGTGGCGGCCACGCCGTTCATCCGCGACAAATTCCTGCGCCTGCATCCGCGCACCGTGGACGTCAACAATTTCCCCCTGATGAGCGAATTCGATGCCCCCGCGGCCTGGGAGGGCAAGGCGCGCGAAGTCTGCTATGTGGGCAATGTATCGGCCATCCGCGGGGTGCGCGAACTGGTGGCCGCCTGCGGCCTGCTGGCCAGCGACGCCCGCCTGGTGGTGGCAGGTCAGTTCGAAGACCCGGCCTTGCGCACGGAACTGCAGGATCTGCCGGGTGCGCCACGGGTCAGCTGGGCCGGCCAGCTCGACCGCGCCGGCGTGCAGCAGACCATGGGTCGCGCCATGGCCGGGCTGGTGACGCTGCACCCGCTGCCCAATTATCGCGATGCGCTGCCGGTGAAGATGTTCGAATACATGGCCGCCGGCATCCCCGTGATCGCATCGGATTTCCCGCGCTGGCGCGACATCATCGACGGCCACCGCTGCGGCATCTGCGTCAACCCCTTCGATGCAGCGGCGATTGGGCGCGCGATCGATTACATCATGCAGCATCCCGAGCATGCGCGCGAAATGGGCGCGAACGGCCGCGCGGCCGTGCAGGCGCGCTACAACTGGTCGGTCGAATCCGGCAAGCTGATCGCGCTCTACGAGGGCTTGCTGTCATGAAGCTCAACGACGCCATGGCGGAACTGGGCCGGCTGGCGCGGGCCGGTCTCGAGCTGACCCGCCTGCCCCGGGCCATGCTGGAATTCGACCGCTCGATCGCGCCGGACCAGATCGCCGCCCTGTATGCCAATTTCACCCGCCCCCATCCACGCCTGCGGGTGGTGCAGAACAAGACCATGGGCATGGCGCTGATCGACCTGGCCAGCTTCAACTGCC
>JBKHWY010000100.1:0-11105 GCA_046566285.1 Gammaproteobacteria bacterium
GCGCCTGCGCCTCGTGTCTACACCTGAATACTCGCGCCTCCTGGACGAGCGTGAACTGGAACCGGTCAGCGTCGTTGAAATGACCCGCTCGCAAGGCTCGAACGTGCTGATCGGCGCGCTCGCCGCCCTGGCCAGCTACGCCCTGTTCCACCTGGTGACGGTGTTCCCGCTGTCCTGGATCAGCCTGTACTCGGAACGCTCGATCAGCGAATTCCTCGGCCTGCAGATGATCGGCGCGGCCATTGCCGCCATCGGCATCGTGGTGTCCGGCCTGGTGGCCGACCGCCTGGGCCGCCGCACCACGCTGGGCTCGCTGGCCACCATGATTGCGGTGTTCTCCGGCTTCGTGCCAATGCTGATGAGTAGCGGCGAACTGGGCGAGAACGTATTCATCCTGGTCGGCTTCCTGCTGCTGGGCCTGTCGTACGGCCAGGCGGCCGGCGCCGTCACCGCCAACTTCCAAGCCCGTTTCCGCTACACCGGCGCGGCGCTGACGTCCGACCTGGCCTGGCTGGTGGGCGCCGGTTTTGCGCCGCTGGTGGCGCTGGGCCTGTCGGCGCACTTCGGCCTGGCTTACGTCAGCCTGTACCTGCTGTCAGGTGCTGTCGGCTCACTGGCTGCACTGAGCCTGAACCGGGCGCTGGAGATTCGCGACTGATGCGCTTGCCGCATGGGTAAACAAAAACAAGCGCCCGCGGGCGCTTGGTTTGTTTGGGCGGCGGGTTTATGTCGATCGCCGGACAGCGATCAGCCCCGGCAGACCAGCCCATAGCGCGTGGCCTTGCAGCTGCGCTCCAGGCATTGCGCTTCGTGGTAGCCGGCTTCGCGGCACAGCTTGAGGGTCTCGGCCTGCTGGTCGAGCTTGGCCGCCCTGGCGGGCTTGGCGGTATCGACCTCGGCAACGCGTTTGCCTTGGGCCTTGGGTTCGGGCTTGGCGTCCGGTTTGGCCTCGGCGTCCTTGTCCTCGGTCGCCGCAGCCGCTTTCGCCTCGGCCTTGGCTTCCCGCTTGCGCGCCTTCGCTTCCTTGACCTCCGCTTTGAACTCCTGCTTGGGCTCCTCCTTGGGTACCGCTTTCTCTTCGACTTTCGGCTCGACCGGAGCTTCAGCCGCAGCAGGCGGTGGGACGTTCTCCCCCCCTTCCTGCTTTGCCAGCATGACCATCGGCGGCGGCGTCTCTGCTTGGGCCTCGGCCACGGCCGGCGGCGAAGCCTGCAGGGCCGCGTCGGCAGCCGCCACGGCCGCAGCGGCCGAGCTCAATGGTGCGGCCTGGGTCGCGGGTACGGGTGCGGGCGCAGGTGCGCTGGCCGCCCGTGGCGTGTGGTGGGCCAGCATGGACATGGCGTCCTCGATCTGGGTCTCGTTGTAGATCCAACCACCTACGCCGGCGCCGACCGCGAGCACAGCCAGCGTCACGCCCAGTGCGCCCAGCTTGCGGCCCTTGCGCGGCGGAGTCAGGTCGACATGCAAGGGAGCGGGCGCCTCATGGGCATGCAGCTCCATGCGCGGCTGGGGCGGACGCGCAGGCGGTTGCGGCGCCGCTTGAGGCACCGGCTGAGGTGCCACGTCCGGTTCCGTGCGCGCGCCAGGATTCGTATTAAATATGTAAGATGATGTTAATGGCACCTCGTTCACCACCGGATTGGCCGGAGGCGTTGGCGGTACGTCCGGCGCCGCGGCGGGCCTGCCCGTCCATACCTTGGGCGCAGGTGCGGCAGACTGCGGCGCCGGGGTGACCGGCTGCGGTGCGGGCTCGGGCGCTGGCGGAGACGCCTGGGGCGCCGGAGCGGCAACGCTCGCCTGGGCGCGACGGCGCAGCGGCAGGTCGCCCGGGCTGGAATTGCTCTCGTCGAGGTCTTGCAATAGTTGTGTCTTCATACTGCGGTCGGACGCATCCAGTTCAGAACCAGCAATCTTAGCGCAAATTCAATCTGAATAGTGCGCTTGGCTGCCATCGCCGATTTTAACGGCTGCGCCCACACCGTGGCGCGGCCTTTCGCCCGATGCTATTGGGCCCCGCTGAGTGCCCGGGTCAGGCCGCTGGGTCCGGCCGGCTTGCGGTCCTTGAAGGCCCAGATCAGGCCGCGCACGAAGCCGTCGCCCTTGACGGCCGTATGGTCCAGCCCTTCCATCGCGTAGTTCATCAGATCCAGGCCTTCGTAGCGGCGCTCCTGCAGGCGCTTCTGGAAGGCGATGATGGGATCGCGAAAGCTGGCGTATTCCTTGGTACCGTAGGAGATGAACATGCGCGAGCCCAGCGGCTTGCCCGCGCTGGCATGGGCGTCATCCACTTTTCCGAGCGCGCCCTCGTCCCACACCACGGCGGGGCTCAGGGCAATGTGGGCGGCGAAGAAGTCCGGCAGCTTGTAGGCCGCCGTCAGCGCAAACAGTCCGCCCAGCGAACTGCCGGCAATCACCCGCCCGCTCTTCTCGGCGCGAAAGCGCTGTTCGACCAAGGGCGCCGCTTCCCTGGCGATGAGGTTCAAAAACGCATCGGCCCCGCCCGAGAGCTTGTCGGTCGCGCTGAGGGTGTAGTCGATGCGGCGCTCCCGATCGTAGTTGGCCGTGGACGGATACGACAGTCCGACCATGATAAATTCCGGGACTTCGTTGTCATAGCTGAGGTTGCCATAGGTGGACACCAGCAGGGGCGTGTCCCAGTAAGCGTCCAGGTAGTACAGCACGGGGTAGGTCTTGCGCGGGTTGGTCGCATAGCTGGCCGGGAGCACCACCACCAGTTCATGGCGGCGGTGGGTGAACTTCGATGCCAGCGGAATGACTTCGGTGTTATTTAAAACGAAGGGTTTACCCACGGCCTGCGCCGCCGAGCCGGTCGTTAGCGCTACCAAAGTCACTAACAACATCAGGAACCGATGTACCATTATTACCTCGTAAATAGTTACGCCAAGGGGATCAAAAGCGGGCCTTTCGTGCGGAACCCATCATAAACCGCCCGCATGCGGTTTCCAACAGTGCGGTTGATGGCGCTATCAGCGCGCGCGCAAAAATAGTTGTAACGCACGGATGGGTGGCGTCATCCAATGGTGGCGCGGCGAGAACAACGCCCGCTCCAATCCACCACAGACAGGAGTCACCATGACCATCATCCGCACCCGCCTCGCCGCCCTCCTCGGCGCCTTCGTCGCCACCCAGGCATTGGCCCAAGCCCCCGCCGCGCCCAACGATGCGCAGATCGCCTCCATCGTCGTCACCGCGAACAGCGTCGATATCGATGCGGGCAAGCTGGCCGAGCAAACCTCGACCAACCCGACCGTCAAGCAGTTCGCCCACATCATGGTCACGGACCACAGCAGCGTGAACGCCCAGGCCGTGGCGCTGGTCACGCGCCTGAAGGTCACCCCGCAGGACAATGCGATCAGCCAGAGCCTGAAAAAAGGCGGCGACGACAACCTCGCCAGGCTGAAAGCGCTCAAGGGCAAGGAGTTCGACAAGGCCTATGTCGACAATGAAGTGGCTTACCACCAGGCCGTGATCGACGCGCTCGACAAGACGCTGATCCCGCATGCCAGGAACGCCGAACTGAAAGCCACCCTGGTCAAGGTACGCCCCGCTTTCGTGGCCCACCTCGAGCATGCTCGCCACATCCAGGGCGAGCTGAAATAATGGCCGGGCGCAGCGCGACAGGGAATCAGGCGAGAGACCACATGAACGCAGTCGATACCATCCCCGGCCGAGGGGCCGACCTCGAGTTGGCCGCGCGCTGCGCCCAGGGCGACGCGCGCGCCTTCGAAACCATGATGCGGCGCCACAACCAGACCCTGTACCGCACCGCGCGCAGCATCCTCAAGGATGACGCGGAAGCCGAGGACGCGGTGCAGGACGCCTATCTGCTGGCCTATCGGCGCCTGGCCCAGTTTCGTGGCGAGTCCAGCCTGTCCACCTGGCTGACCCGCATCGTGGTCAACGAGGCCGTGGCGCGCCTGCGCCGTCAGCACCGGCGCGCCAACATCATCGATATCGTCGACGGCGCCGATTGGGAGGAAGCCAGCATGGATGCAGACACGCCAATGGACGGCGCCAGCGCGCCGGAGACGCCGGACGCGCAACTGGCGCGCAGCCAGACCCGCAGCCTGATCGAAGCGCGCATCGACCGCCTGCCCGCGCCGCTGCGCGCGGTGTTCATGCTGCGCGCGGTGGAGGAAATGTCGGTGGACGACACGGCGGCCGCGCTGGGCATCTCGGAAGCCTTGGTACGCACGCGCTACTTCCGCGCCCGCGCCCTGCTGCGCCCCCTGCTGGCGCGCGATCTCGATCACAAGCTGGAGGAAGCGTTCAGCTTCGACGGCGCGCGCTGCGATCGCATCGTCAATGGCGTGCTGCGCCGGCTGGGGGTATGATGCGCCTCCCCTTACCCCTCTGTGGATCATGCTGCGCCGCCTGTCCGCCACCGTTGCCCTCCTGCTGACCGTCCCCCTGCACGCCGCGCCCGATGCGGCGAAGGGCAAGTCGCTGTTCGCGTCGCGCTGCAGTTCCTGCCACGCGGTCGGGCCGGCGGCGCACAGCAGCTTCGGGCCGCAACTGAACGCCTTGGGCGGCCGCCGCGCCGGGAGCGCCAGCGACTTTGCGTATTCACCCGCCATGAAGCAATCGGGACTGGTCTGGTCGCAGGCCACGCTCACGCGCTTTTTGCAGGACCCCGGCGAGGTCGTCCCCGGCACCAAGATGCGCTTCTGGGGACTGAGCCAGGGCCAGGCGCAGGACGTGGCGGCCTACCTTACTTCGGCTGCGCCAGCGCGTTGAGGGGAAGGCGCGTGGCGCTGGTCCCTTGCCGCGACGACCACCACACGCCCGCCATCACCAGCAGCGCGCCCGCCCACTGGGCGCTTGACACCTCTTGCCCCAGCGCCAGTCCGATCAAGGTGGCCCACACGGGCACCAGGTTGATGAAGACCGCACCCGACGCCGCGCCCAGCTTGCCCAGACCTTCGTTCCACCACAGGTAGGCCAGCACGGAGCCAAACAGGCCCATGAAGCCAATCGCCCCCGCCACCGGCACGCTTGGCATCACCCACAAACCGGCGCTCGCAGGCTCCACGCTACCGAAGACCGCCAGCATCAGCGCCCCGCCCGTGACGGTGCTTACCGTGATCTGGGTGGTCGTAAGGCCATGCACGAAGCGCTTCGGAATCACCGAATAGATCGACCAGCCGACCTCGCCAAGCAGCACCATCAGGTCCCCGCGCGAGAACGACATCTGGGTCAGCGTGTGCAAGGAGCCCTTGCTGACCACGACCGTCACCCCGGCCAGTGCCAGCACCAGCCCGGTGATCTTGCGGCTGGAGATCGACTCGCCCGCCACCAGCGCGGCCAGCACCGCCGTCAGCGCGGGACTGAAGGCCATGATCAGCGCGCCGTTCACGGCCGAGGTCTCGCGCAGCCCGTAGGACATGCCGACGTTGAAACCAACGACCCCGATGGCCGACATGGCCAGCAGCGCGGGCGCGTTGCGGCGCAGGGTGGCCGGATCCAGCCCGTCGCGCCAGCGGGTCAGCGCCAGCAGGACCACGGCGGCCAGCAGGAAGCGCCAGGCGCTCACGTACCCGGGCGGCATGTTCGATACCGCGAACTTCCCGATATGGAAAACGGCCGCCCACATGAAGGTGGTGGCGATGAGCTTGAGATAGATGTGTGAACGGTTCATGGTCGCTCCAGTCAGTCATGAATTGCAGTGTTGGAGCGAGTATAGTTTTCCAAATATGTGTTATGTTCGACGATTTCGGAAAACAATTTTCCAAAAATGAAAGACCTGGCCTTCGACTGGAACGACCTGAAGTTTTTCCTCGCGGTGGCGCGTGCGCGCGGGCTGTCCGGCGCGGCGACACTGCTCGGCACCAGCGCGTCCACCGTCTCGCGCCACGTCAGCGCGCTGGAAGCGCGCCTGGGCGCCACCCTGTTCCTGCGCCAGCAGACCGGTTACCTGCTCACCGACGACGGCACCAGCCTGCTCGCCCACATCGAGGAGGTCGAGCAGGCCATGGTCGCGGTCGAGCGCAGGGGCCAGGCCGCGCTGCAGGAGGACGTGAGCGGACAGGTGCGCCTGGCTACCACCGAAATGCTGGCCGTGCACATGATCGCGCCGCACCTGGGCGAACTGCGCGCGCGCCACCCCCGGCTGCAGGTGGAACTGAAGATCGCCTTGACGCGCGCAGATCTGTCGCGCCGCGAGGCCGACCTGGCCCTGCGCCTGGTGGCGCCCCAGCCGGACGATGGCGGTGCGGACTACATCGGCACACCCGTGGGCGAGCTGGCGTTCGCGCTGTACGGCGCGGCCGACGGGCCGCCTGGAGACGACTGGCGCGGGGGCGACTATGTCAGCTGGGACGACTCGTGGTCCGAGCTGCCGATGGTGAAGTGGCTGGCCAGCGCGTTCGCGGGCAAGGCGCCGGCGCTGGCCTCCAACAGCCTGCAGGCGCAGTACGCGGCCGTGCGCGCGGGCGTGGGGGTGGGTGTGCTGCCGTGCTTCCTGGCCGATCACGACCCGACGGTGCGCCGGCTGGAACAGCGGCCCGAGATGACGCGCCCATTGTGGCTGGTCTGGCACCGCGACCTGAAAGCCAGCCGCCGCGTGCAGGCCATGCGTGAATTTCTGGTGGACTTGATCGAGCGGCACCTGCACCCCGCATAGTCCGCCCGGCCGCGGCGCGCCTGCCTCAAAACCCGAACCAGCCCTCATCGCGGCGTTGATGTTTTTTGGCGCCCGCACCCTTCTTCTTCCTGCGGAATTCCCACGGCGGCTGCGACGCCTGGTCCGCCCATAAGCCACGCCGCGCAATGCGCGCCTGCTGCTCCAGGGCCGGCAGGCTGCGGTCCTTGTTGTATTGATCGTAGACCCAGGCCAGCCCGCGCCGCACCTGCTCGCGGTTGGCATCGACGCCCTCGCAGTTCACGGTGGCCACCGTGCGGCCGTAGCGGTCGCGCGCCGCCACCGAAATCGAAGCCTGCTTGCCGAAGCAGAGCTCGGCCAGCGAGGCGCGCGCCGCAGCGCCATACGCCTGGCGCTTTTCCGGCGCGTCGATATTGGCCAGCCTGACCTTCACCTGCGTGCGTGCGTCCAGCAGGGTGAGCGTGTCGCCATCGCTGATGCCGATGACCCTTGCCGCCAACGCGCCCTGCATGCAGCCCGCCATCACTACCCCTACCCATACCGCGCGATACCTGGACATCCAATTCCGTTCGTCGTTCACAACAGGCCGGCATTATAGGACGGCGGCCCATTCGAGCGGTGAACAATTGGCAGCTGACGCTTCGTGTCGATTGCGCGACGCCGGATGCACGAAACATCGCGCTGCCCGTCGAGCCGGCCGACACTCCCGGTAGCAGGGTTTTCTACCCGGCGAGCCAGGGCGCGGGACCGCTTGCGTGGCCGCTCCCGGCTTGGGTAAGCTGACCCTCAGTTGCAGCCCCTGCGCTGCCCCACTCACTGGAGACCCTCATGAAACCTCGGCATTCCAACGCACCGTCCGGCGCCTTCACCGCAGCTTCCTGGGCCGCGCTGTTCGTCGGCGCGGCGACCTACCTGATCGGCCTGTGGAATTCGACCCTGGCGCTGAACGAAAAGGGCTACTACCTGACGCTGCTGATGTATGGCCTGTTCGCCGCCGTCTCGCTGCAAAAGACCGTGCGCGACCGCATCGAGGGCGTGCGCGTGACCGGCATGTATTCGATCCTGTGCTGGGTCTCGCTGGCGATCGCAGTGGGCCTCCTGGCGGTGGGCCTGTACAACGCCACCATGACGCTGAGCGAAAAAGGCTTCTACGGCATGGGCTTCGTGCTCAGCCTGTTCGCCGCCGTCGCGGTGCAGAAGAATGTGCGCGATGCGGTCGATGTCGGCAGCGGCGGCGCGCCCGCCGCCACTGCCGAATAAGGGGCTCGACTACTCCTTGCTCAGCTGCTGGTGGAAGGCGTGGTGGGCGGCGTCACTCGCTTCGATGGCCTTGGGCTGCACGTCCAGCAGCATGACGCCAGACCCGGCGCCCGCGCCCTGGGCCCCGACGGCCGGCCAGCTGGGCAAGCCCTTGCCGTTCGGGTTGCCGGTCTTGATGAAGTTGACGAAGTAGGCTTGCGACAGGCGCGACACCGTACGGTCCTCCGGCGTCCAGGCGTACACCTTGTTGCCGTCCAGGTTGCCCATCACGTATTCGATCTCGACCGAGTGGCCGGCGCCGGTGGCGGCCGGCTTGCCGTCCACTGAGGCCGGACGCGGACGGGTGTAGTAATAGCGGTAGACCGGCTGGCCGCTGGTTTTCGCGTGCAGGTCGATCCAGCGCCAGGTGCCAAAGCCGATGAAGCGGTCCGATGCCAGTTCGCGCGCGGCCTGTTCGATGTCGCCCGAATAGGCCTGGCGCGCGGCGTCGGCCTGGTCGCCGTACAGCTTTTGCAGGGCCGCCTTGAAGTTCTCTTCGGTGGCGCCCCCCTCGCCCAGGATGGCCTGGGCGGTGCCTTCGGCCGAGTTCCAGCCGGCCAGCAGCGGCACCTTGGCCTGCTGGCCACTGGCGTACAGCGCGGCGGGGGCTTGCGGCAGCACGTAGCCATCGACCACCATGCTCAAACGCGGCGTATCGGGCCGGGCGGTGGCTTCCAGCAGGGTGGCGGCCGGCAGTGCGCGCAGCGCGGCGAGATTGGACGCGCCGACCTGCTCGGCAAAGCACTGGCCGGCGGCATGGGCCTCCTCCAGGGTCGGGAGCGGATCGCGCCCCATGGCCGCGCCGCTTTCACCGATGCCGCCAGCGATCACCTTGCGCGCCAGCGGCGAGACCATCTGCACGCTGACGGAGAAGGAACCGGCCGATTCGCCGGCAATCGTCACCCGCTGCGGATCGCCGCCGAAGGCCGCGATGTTCTGGCGCACCCAATGGAGCGCCGCCGCCTGGTCCATGAAGCCGTAATTGCCCGATGCCTTGTGGGGCGACTCGGCGGTCAGCTCCGGATGCGCGAGGAAGCCGAACACGCCCAGGCGGTAGTTGACGGTGATGGCCACCACGCCTTGCCTGGCCATATTCGCGCCGTCGTAGCGCGGCTCCGAGCCGTCGCCGGCCACCAGGCCGCCGCCGTAGAAATACACCAGCACCGGGAGCTTGGCGCCGGCCTTCTTCGCCGGCGTCCATACGTTCAGGTACAGGCAGTCCTCGCTCACGCCGTTCGAGCGGAACACCATGTCGGAAAACAGCGCGCGCTGCATGCAGCGCGGCCCGAACGCGTCGGCCGTGCGCACACCCTTCCACGCCGGCGCGGCCTGCGGGGCCTGCCAGCGCAGCGAGCCCACCGGGGCGGCCGCGAACGGGATGCCCTTGAAAGCGCGCACGCCGCCCTCCTCCACCCGGCCTTCGAGCGTACCGCCGGCCACTTTCACGCGTGGGTGGCTGGGCGCGGCGGCATGCGCGGGGACCTGCAGCGCCACGGCGGCACACAGACTGGGAAGAGCGAGCGCGATGGATCGTTTCATGTTCAGGCGTTCCTTCTGAGGTGGGGGAATGGGCATCATCGCGTAATTTTGCGCACTCGGCAATTGGGCGATCTATAAGAAAATCGGCAAATATCCCGCAGTTCTGAAGCCAACCTGAATGTCGTCGTTCTTATCTTCGTTTAAGGCACCGGTAGCGCGCATGGCCGATAGTGTCAGTACGCCCCGCTGGGGCTCCACGAGGGGAATGAACAAGGTGAACGCGAACGACAAGATGATCCAGGCAGCGCTGCCGGCGCAGGAAGTATCGATCGACGTGCTGCTCGAAAAATACGCCAAGGGCGAGGAGCGCGACATCGTTGCGGTGCAGCAGCGCGTGGCGCGCGCGCTGGCCGCGCACGAGGCGCCCGAGCTGCGCGCCGAGATGGAACAGCGCTTCCGGTGGGCGCAGCAGAACGGCTTCGTGCCGGCCGGGCGCATCGCGTCGGCCGCCGGCACCGGCATGAAGGCCACGCTGATGAACTGCTTCGTGCAGCCGGTGGGCGACTCCGTCACCGGCTGCGAGGATGGCCTGCCGGGCATCTATACGGCGCTGGCGCAGGCCGCCGAAACCATGCGGCGCGGCGGCGGCGTGGGCTACGACTTTTCGCGCATCCGCCCGCGCGGCGCCTGGGTCGGCTCGACGCAGTCGAGCGCCTCCGGGCCGGTGTCGTACATCGAAGTGTTCGACGCCTCCTGCAAGACGGTGGAATCGGCTGGCGCGCGCCGTGGCGCCCAGATGGGCGTGCTGCGCATCGACCATCCGGACATCGAACGCTTCATCGCCGCCAAGCACACGGGCGGGATCACCAATTTCAATCTGTCGGTGGCGGTGACGGACGCCTTCATGCGCGCGCTGGAGGCGGGCGAGCCGTTCGAGCTGGTGCACGCGGCCGAACCCGGCGACGCCCATCCCGGCGCGCGCTTGCGCGAGGATGGCCGCTGGGTCTACCGCAGCGTGGACGCGGCCGCGCTGTGGCATGCGGTGATGACCTCGACCTACGACCATGCCGAGCCGGGCGTGCTGTTCATCGACCGCATCAACGCCGAAAACAACCTGCACTACTGCGAGCGCCTGTGCGCCACCAACCCGTGCGGCGAACAGCCCCTGCCGGCCTACGGCTGCTGCGACCTGGGTTCGCTCAACCTGACCTGTTTTGTGGATGCCCCGTTCACCGAGCGCGCCAGCATCGATTTTGCGCGCCTGCGCGAGGTGGCGGCCGTGGGCGTGCGCATGCTCGACCTGGCGCTGGACGCGACC
Source organism: Gammaproteobacteria bacterium (assembly GCA_046566285.1). Classification (GTDB taxonomy): domain Bacteria; phylum Pseudomonadota; class Gammaproteobacteria; order Burkholderiales; family Burkholderiaceae_D; genus Telluria_A. Next base: position 10,719 of record JBKHWY010000100.1, read on the forward strand.
GAATGGCCCTTGCCCGAACAGGCGCGCGAAGGCGCGGCGAAACGGCGCGTCGGCCTGGGCTTCCTCGGCCTGGGCAGCGCCCTCATCATGCTGGGCCTGCGCTACGACCTGCCGGAGGGGCGCGCCATGGCGGCGCGCATCGCCCAGGAACTGCGCGACGCCGCGTATGCCGCCTCGGTGGCGCTGGCGCGCGAAAAAGGCCCCTTTCCCCTGTTCGATGCCGAGGCTTACCTCAACGGGCAGTTCGTGCGGCGCCTGCCGCAGGCGCTGCGCGAGCAGATCGCCGCGCACGGCATCCGCAATTCGCACCTGCTGTCGATCGCCCCCACCGGGACCATTTCGCTGGCCTTCGCCGACAATGCGTCAAATGGCATCGAACCGGTGTTC
>JBKHWY010000101.1:0-11099 GCA_046566285.1 Gammaproteobacteria bacterium
GAGCTCCTCGCCCCAGATCAGGCTGTTGTGCCAGTGGCTGTGGCCGAAGTCCTGGTACATGTCCCAGGGATTGGCTTCGGCCTCGTCGTAGGCGCCGCCATGGACGGCCGGATCGGCGCCCACCAGCGTCGCCCCCGGCCCCAGGCTCAGCACCACGCGGCTTTGCAGGCGGATCGAAAAGCTCAGGTAGTCGCCGGCCGGGAAGTGCACCGTGCCGCCGCCGGCCGCGGCGGCGGCGGCGATGGCACGCCGGATGGCATCGGTGTCGAGCGTGGCGCCGTCGCCACGGGCGCCGAAGCGGCGCACGTCGAACTGGCCGGAGACCTCCTGGGCGAGCACGGCGGGGCTGGATAGTGGCAGGCACGCAACAGCGGCGGCCTGCAGCAAGGTGCGGCGGGTGAGGATATCGGGCATTGGAAAATTATGCTGAGCAATCAAGGCTCAAGGCTAACCCGGATCGCCACCGCCAGCGCCTCCTGGCGCGCGCAACTTGTTGATCGAATGAATGGAAGGCAAGGCCAATGTGTTGGTGCAATGAAACACTGAGCGGGAACAAACGCGCACCTTCGAGCCCGTACTACGCTTTGCTGTAGGTCACACAGGTCTTTGAGGCATTTGGTGAAACAACCATCTGTTTGTCAAGCCGTTGACCGAAGGTAAGTTTTACGATTTACTGCCGGGAGCGCTACCAAGGCGCTCGTGTCCTCCAAAGTCATCCATTACCCAGCTCATGTCCAAAAGCCGAGTCCGAATCAGTGCACAACTGTTAAACGCAGTGGTCAAGGATGTGTCAAAGCACATCCGCAAGAAACTACTCGCCATGGAAATCGACGTGACCGAGATCGAGATCCATAATTCCTCGCTGACGCGCACGCTACGCTGCTACGTCACGCTCGCGCGCACCACCAACCTCAAAGCCCTGCGCCTGGCCGAGCAGATGGTCTGCAACGAGCTCGAGGAAGCCTTCGCGATCCGCCCGCACGCGTTCTACTGGCGCTACCTGCCGCCGGAAAAGGCCAAGGCGGCGCGCGCCAGCGCGGCCGAGGCACGCCAGATCGAAGCGCACGCCTGAACGCTGGCCGCGCCATGTCCAGCCAAAAAATCCTGGTGGTCGACGATTCGCTCTCCCAGCGCCAGGTGCTGGCGGCGGTGCTGGGCGGCGCCGGCCACGAGGTGCTCTTGGCCTGCGACGGCACCGAAGGCGTCGCCAGGGCGAAAGCCGAGCTGCCCGACCTGATCATCATGGACATCGTCATGCCCGGCCTGAACGGCTTCCAGGCCACCCGCGCCATCACCCGCGACGAAGCCACCTGGCACATCCCCGTGATCCTCCTGACCAGCAAGGACATGGATTCGGACCGCATCTGGGCCCTGCGCCAGGGCGCCACCGCCTTTCTCAGCAAACCCATCCCGCACGCCGAGCTGCTCGAGCTGATCGACACGCTGGCCTGATTCACCTCAAACTGCCACCCAATTGCCGGCTCCCCCCCTGCCGGCAGGGCGTTTTGCGGCCTGTGCTTTTGAGCCGACTCAAGCAAAGATGGTACTATTGCAACCCGAATTTTGACCATCCCACCATGACGTCGCGCGTGCAGCGCGGGTGCTCCCGGCGAGCGCCCCAGGCAGGCGCGGCGAGCTCCTATGAAACCGCTTGCCGCCGCACTGGAACCCCACGTTCCCGATACCGCAGTCGTGCTCCACGCACCGCTGCGCCGCCGTTTGCCCGCACCGATGCTGCTGGCCGGCCTGGCGCTGGGCGCCGCCGTCCTGCTGGTGGCCTGGATAGGCCTGCGCCTGCGCGGCTATCCGCTGTGGGTGCCGTTCACCTACCACGAGAGCGACGTCGTGGTCATGCTCATGTACATCAAGGGCTTGCTGCAGGACGGCTGGCCCCTGACCATGACGCACCTGTCGGCGCCGTTCAGCTATTCCGGTCCCAGCTTCCCCATGCAGACCAGCTTTGACTGGCTGCTGATCAAGGCCATGTCCGCGTTCACGGGCGACCCGGGCTTGCTCATCAACGTGTTCTGGCTGTCCACCGCCGTGATGAGCGCCTGGAGCGCCGCCTACGGCGCCTGGCAGCTGCGCGCCTCAAGCCTGCTGGCATGTGCCTGCGGCCTGCTGTACGCCTTCCTGCCGTTCGCGATGATGCGCTTCACGCACCACCTGAACCTGGTGTACTACCTGGTGCCCCTGCACTGCCTGCTGGCCGCGACCATCGCGGGCGGGCCGGACAGCGTGCGCAACGTCCGCCAGGTGCACGCGGTGACGCTGGTGGCCTGCGTGCTGCAGGGCTTCGACTACGTCTACTACAGCTTTTTCGCCGTGCTGCTGTTCGGCGTGGCGGCCCTGCTGCGCTGGCGCCGCGGCCAGTGGCGCACGCTCGCCCTGCCCGTGCTGGCCGCCGGCCTGGTGACGGTGGCCACCGCCATTAATCTCGCGCCCGCCATGCTGGCGTGGAAGGAGCACGGCAAGCCGCCTGAAATCGGCTACAAGTCCGCCGCCGAAGCGGAAGCCTACGGCGTCAAGCTGCGCCGCCTGCTGCTGCCGCATCCGGACAATCCCATCCGGCCGCTGGCGAAATACGCGCAGAAGGATGCCGCCGCCGGCTTCCCGCTCGAGAACGAAAACCAGACCGCGCGCCTGGGCCTGTTCGGCGCCTTCGGCATGCTGCTGATGCTGGTGCTGCGCCTGCGCCGCGCCGGCGCGGACGCCCCGCGCGCGCTGGAAACCGTCAGCGCGCTGGGCCTGGCCACTTTCCTCGTCATCACCGTGGGCGGCTTCGGCGCCATCATCAACGTGCTGAGCGTGCCGGACATCCGCGGCTACAACCGCTTCTCGGTGTTCCTGAGCTTTTTCGCCCTGGTCGCCGCCGCGCTGTGGCTGCAGGCGCGCCTGGCCGGAACATCCCGCACGGTGCAGTGGCTGGGCAAGGGCGCGATCCTGCTGTTCGCCCTTCTGAGCCTGCGCGACCAGCTGCTCGATGCGCGCGGCTACCTGCACCACCAGCAGGCCAATATCGAGCGCGCCACCCGCGAGCGCCAGGCCGTCGCGCGGCTGGAGCAGTTGCTGCCGCACGAGACGCTGGTGCTGCAACTGCCCTTCACCGGCTACCCGCCGATCTCCACCATCGAACACATGGAGTCGTACGACCATGCGCGCTATTCGCTGTGGTCGCAGCACCTGCGCTGGAGCTGGCCATCGTTCAGCCAGCGCCATCGCCAATGGCAGGACAAGCTGGCCGCATTGGAAGGCCAGGCCCTGCTGGACGCCGCCACCTTGAGCGGCTTCGGCGCCATCTGGATCGACCGCAATGCCTACAAGGACCGGGGCGAAGCGCTGGTGGCCAGCCTGCGATTGGCCGGCGTGCGTGTGCTGGACATCGGCCAGCCCGGCATCGTCGTACTGGACCTGCGTGAAGCCAAAGCCCTGCAACTGCAGCGCCTGGGCCAGGCCGCTTTTGCCAATCAGGCCCGCGCGCTGCTGGAGGCGGCGCCGGTGGTGGAATTCGCACGCGGCTTCTACGAGGAGGAACGCGCGGCCAGTGGCCAACTGTTCCGCTGGTCGAAGCAGAAAGCCAAACTCACGCTGCGCAACCTGATGGACAAGCCGGTGCAAGCTTGCGTGCGCTTCCAGCTCGCCGTGCCCAACGGTGGTAGCGTACGCATCGCCGGGATGGGCGCGCCGCGCGACATCCCTGCCACCTCCGCGCCGCGCACGGTGCAGTTCCCGCTGCGACTGGACGCCAGCGCGGCGGTGAACCTGGACCTGTCCACCAGCGCCGCCCGCCTGGACGCTCCCGGCGATCCACGCTCACTGTACTTTTACGTCATGGCGTTCGGCGTACGCACGCTGGACGCGGCGCAGGGCTGCGCCAACGAATAACCCCTGGAGAATGAATGATTCTTAAGTCGAAAAAAGTGCTGGTCACCGGCGCCGATGGTTTCATCGGCAGCCACCTGGTGGAAGCCCTGCTGGCCCAAGGCTGCGACGTGCGCGCCTTCGTCTACTACAACTCGCTCAACAGCTGGGGATGGCTGGACACCCTGCCGCCCGCCGTGCTGCGCAATCTCGACGTGTTCGCCGGCGACATCCGCGACCCCAACGGCGTGTTCGAAGCCATGAAGGACGTCGATGTGGTGTTCCACCTGGCCGCGCTGATCGCCATCCCGTTCTCGTACCACTCGCCCGACTCCTATGTGGACACCAACATCAAGGGCACCCTGAACGTGCTGCAGGCCGCGCGCAAGCACGGCACCGAGCGCGTGCTGGTGACTTCCACTTCCGAGGTGTACGGCACCGCGCAATACGCGCCCATCGATGAGAAGCACCCGTTCCAGGGCCAGTCGCCCTACAGCGCCACCAAGATCGGCGCCGACCGCCTGGCCGAATCGTTCTACCGCTCGTTCGAGACGCCCGTGGTGATCGTCCGCCCGTTCAACACCTACGGTCCGCGCCAGTCCGCGCGCGCGGTGATCCCCACCATCATCACCCAGCTGCTGGAAGGCCAGACTGAACTGCGCCTGGGCAGCCTGACCCCCACGCGCGACTTCAACTATGTCAAGGACACGGCGGCCGGCTTCATCGCCCTGGCCGAAGCCGACGCCGCCATCGGCCGCGAGATCAACATCGCCACCGGCGTCGAGCACACCGTGGGCGACGTGGCCAATACCCTGATCGCCGAAATCAACCCGGAAGCGCGCATCGTCACCGACGAACAGCGCCTGCGCCCGGACGCCTCGGAAGTGTTCCGCCTTATCGGCGACAACACCCAGATCACCACGCTGACGTCGTGGCGGCCGCAATATGATCTCGCCGCCGGCATGGCCGACACCGTGGCCTGGTTCCGCCAGCCGGAAAACCTGGCGCGCTACAAGGCCTGGCTGTACAACCTGTAAGCGCAAAAAAGAACAAGGAAAAAGGACACGCATGAGAGCCATCATCCTCGCCGGCGGCAAAGGCACGCGCCTGCGTCCCTACACCACCCTGATCCCCAAGCCGCTGGTTCCCCTGGGCGGCAAGTATTCGATCCTCGAGATCATCCTGATGCAATTGAAGCGCGACGGCTTCACCCACGTCACGCTGGCCGTGAACCACCTGTCGCACCTGATCATGGCGTACTTCGGCGACGGCTCGCGCCTGGGGCTCAAGCTCGATTACTCGCTGGAAGAAGGCGAACTGTCCACCATCGGCCCGCTGACGCTGATCGACGACCTGCCGGAGAATTTCCTCGTCATGAACGGCGACATCCTGTGCGACCTGGACTACCGCGCCTTTTTTGAAACCCACGTGCAGGCCGAAAGCCAGATCTCCGTCTCGGCCTTCCAGCGCCAGGTCAAGATCGACTTCGGCGTGCTGCGCTACGACGACAACGGCCGCCTCACCGCCTTCCAGGAAAAGCCCTCGTACGACTTCGACGTCAGCATGGGCATCTACTGCATCAGCCGCAAGGTCATCGAAGCGCTCCCGCGCGGAAAAGCCTACGGCTTCGACAACCTGATGATCGACGGCCTGAAGGCCGAACGGCGCATCGACATCCGCCCCTTCAAGGGCTACTGGCTCGACATCGGCCGGCCGGACGACTACGAGACGGCCGACGAGAACTTCGCCGAACTGGCCGTCAAGCTCGGAATCCCCTGATGACTTCCCTGATGAAGACCATCCTCGTCACCGGCAGCACCGGCGCGCTCGGGCGCGCACTGGCCGCGCGCATCGGCCAGGACGCGCGCTACCGGCTGCTGACGGCCGGGCGGGGCCCCGGCCATGACGTTCACTACGACCTGCGCGACGCACAAGCGGGCGCGGAGCGCATCGCCGCCGCCGGCGCCGACTGCGTGATCCAGCTGGCGGCCGGCTTCGGCAACGAATTGCCCGAGTCCTACGCACAGAACGTGGACGCGCCGCGCGCGCTGCTGGACGCCGTGCAGGCCTCCGGCAAGCGCACGCGCGTGGTGCTGGTCGGCTCGGCCGCCGAATACGGCGTGGTGGAGCCGACTGAAAACCCGATCCGGGTGGACCGGGTGCTGAAACCGGTGTCGGTGTACGGCATGACCAAGGCGTGGCAGACGCAACTGGCCGGGGTGATGGCCGCGCGCGGCATGGACGTGGTGGTCGCGCGCATCTTCAACCTGGACGGCCCGGGCCTGGCCGAACGCCTGTTCGCCGGCCGCCTGCAGCGCCAGATCGAACGGGTGCGCGCGGGCGAGCAGTCCGTCATCGAACTGGGTCCGCTGGGCGCCACGCGCGACTACATCTCGACCGCGCAGGCGGCCGAGCAGCTGCTGGCCATTGCCGACCATGCGCCTTCCGGCAGCATCCACCACGTGGCCAGCGGCACGCCCACCACCATGCGCGAGTACGCCCGGGCCAAGCTGGCGGAAGTAGGACTGGACTGGTCGATCGTGCGCGAGGCGCTTGAACTCTCCAACCGCACCGGCTACGACGTGCCGATGATTTACGCCGACGTGAGCGCCACCCGCGCCCTGCTGTCGCAATGGAGGAAACGTGCAGAAGATTAAACTGACGGTGGTGGTCCCCGTCTTCAACGAAGAACAGGTGGTGGCGCACTTCCATGCGCGCACCCGCGCCGTGCTCGACCAGCTGGCCGACGTCGATGGCTCCATCATGTACGTGGTGGACCGCTGCCCGGACAACACCCTCGGCGTGCTGCGCGGCGTGGTCGCGCACGACCGCAACACCAAGGTGCTGGCCATGTCCTCGCGCTTCGGGCACCAGATGTCGCTCTTGGCCGGGATCGAGCACGCGCTCGATGCCGACGCCATCGTCATGATGGACGGCGACCTGCAGCACCCGCCCGAACTGATTCCCGAGCTGCTGGCCAAGTTCCGCGCCGGGCACGACGTGGTCTACACCGTGCGGCGCGACACCGAAGCCATCAACCCGCTGCGCAAGGCGGCGGGCAACGCCTTCTACCGCGTGCTGGGGCGCCTGTCGAACGTGCCGATCAACGCCAACGCGGCCGACTTCCGCCTGATCTCCGCCCGCGTGGCGCGCACGCTCTCGACCAGCTTCCAGGAACGCAATATGTTCCTGCGCGGGCTGTTCTCGTGGATGGGCTACCGCCAGACCCACATCGAGTACACGGCCGAGAAGCGCTTCGCCGGGCAATCCAAGTATTCGCTGTCGAAGATGATCCAGCTGGCCACGGCCGGCATCCTGTCGTTCTCCACCAAGCCGCTGCAGATCGGGATTTTCGTCGGCATGGGCTTTGCGGCCATGGCCTTCCTGTTCATGCTGATCGCGGTGGCGAACTTCTTCATCGCGCGCGAACTGCCCAGCGGCTGGACCACCATCGTGTCGCTGCTGCTGCTGTTTAACGGCGTGCTGCTGATCGTGCTGGGCGTGGTCGGGGTGTACGTGGGCGCGATCTACGAGGAAGTCAAGGCACGGCCGCGCTACATCATTGAAGAAATCATGACGCACGAGAGCGTGGCGGCGCAGGAGCCGGGGCGGCTGCACAGCGCGGCCGTTTAGCTGCCACAGTATTGTCTAAAACTGCAAACTAACTGCCGTCGTCCTGGCGCAGGCCAGGACCCATGGCGCGCCAGATCAGAGTGGAACGCTGTCACTGCAGGAAAACGCTATGGGTCCTGGCCTGCGCCAGGACGACGGTTTTGAGGCTAACGATATAAACAATTTGCGTTGTCGGGCGATTTGCCCCTATCACCGGTTTTGGGATAACACATGAACCAACCAGTCGATTTCGACCACTACACCGACGACTACAACCGCCTGCTCAAGGAAAAGACCCAGTTCTTCTCCTCCAGCGAAGTCTACTTCGCCCAGTACAAGGTGGACATCGTGCGCGCCCGCGTGGCGCAAGGCGTCAAGCGGGTGCTGGAATTTGGCTGCGGGATCGGTCGCAACATCCCCTTCCTGCAGCAAGCCTTCCCCAACGCGGCCATCGTCGGCTCGGACATCTCGCAGGCCAGCCTGGACACCGCGCGCACCGACAATCCCGACGTGCAGTTCATCCACGACGACGGCACCGCCACCGACATGGGCCAGTTCGACGTGATCTTCGTGGCCGGCGTGTTCCACCACATTCCGCCCGCGCTGCGCGACATGGTCACGGCCAACATCCGCCAGCGCCTGGCGCCCGGCGGCACGCTGTTCGTGTTCGAGCACAATCCCTACAACCCCGTCACGCGCCGCATCGTCTCCACCTGCCCGTACGACGCCGACGCGGTGCTGCTCAAACCCGGCGAACTCACGGGCCGCCTGCGCAAGGCCGGCCTGGCCATCGAACGCAAGCAATACTGCCTGTTCATTCCGCCCAGCCTGCCCGCGCTGCTGCCGCTCGAGCGCAAGCTGGGCTGGCTGCCGCTGGGCGGCCAATACTGGGTCCAGGCGCGCCATGCTCGATAGGGCGAGCCTGGTCCAGCTGTTCAAGTACCTGGTCGTGGGCGCGGCCAATACCCTGCTCGGCTACGCCATCATCTTCGCCTGCATGTACCTGCTGGGACTGGGCGCGGAACTCAGTAACCTGATCGGCTACGCGCTCGGGCTGGTGGTGTCCTACCTCATGCACCGCAACTTCACTTTCGAGAGCACCCAGGCGCGGCGTGCGGAAGCGCTGCGCTTCGTCGCCGTGTTCGCGGTGGCCTACCTGCTTAACCTCGGCGCGCTGATGCTGCTGATTCACCGCCTGCACGTGCACGAAGGCGTGGCGCAGGTCGTCGCCGGTATCGTCTACATCGGCGGCTCCTTCCTCATGCAGAAGTTCTACGTGTTCCGGCAGCGCGCGGCGTAAGGGTCTCCGTCACAAGACGCACCGTCATACGGCTGTCATTTCATCAACCTAGAATCCGAGCCACCTTAACTCGGAGAGCTTGATGATCATGATGCGGAATATGGCGGTACTGTGCGCGGGCGCGCTGGCATTGTGGGGCTGCGGCAGCAACGACGGCAGCGTATTGAACACCCTGGACGGCAAGCCGACCCTGGTCATTGCCCACCGCGGCGCCGGCGGCGCCCTGCCCGAAGAGACGCTGGAAGCCTACGCCCTGGCGATCGAGCAGAACGCCGACGCCATCGAACCGGACGTCGTCTCCACCAAGGACGGCGTGCTGATCGCCCGCCACGATCCCAACCTGGCCTACAGCACCGACGTGGCCAGCCATCCTGAATTCGCCGACCGCAAGCGCACCATGATGGTCGATGGCGAACGCCAGGAAGGCTGGTTCGCCAGCGACTTCACGCTGGCCGAGATCAAGACCCTGGGCGGCATCTCGACCGACGCGGAAAGGCCGCAGCAGTTCAACGGCAAGACGCGGATTGCGACCATCCAGGAAGTGATCGACATGATCAAGAAGAGCGGCAAGACCATCGCCATCTACCCCGAGACCAAGAACCCCACCTTCCACCGCCAGCTCGGTTTGCCGCTGGAGGACAAGCTGCTCGACATGCTCAAGGCGGCGGGACTCAATTCCAAGAGCGCACCCGTGTTCGTGCAATCGTTCGAACCGGGCAGCCTGAAATACCTGCGCAGCAAGGGCGCGGCCATGCGCCTGGTGCAGCTGATCGATGCCGACGATGTCGACCTCAAGACCGGGAGCCTCAGCTACGCCGCCCCGTACGACCGGCCGTATGACTGGGCGGTGGCGGGCGACACGCGCCTGTTCTCCTCCATGGTCACGCCCAACGGCCTGGCCGAGATCAAGACCTACGCCGACGGCATCGGTCCGTGGAAGCGCTACATCGTCAGTGTGAAGGGCAGCGTGGGCGCGGACGGCAAATTGGTGGACGTGAATGGCGACGGCAAGGTCAACGAGAGCGATACCACCACCCTGCCGCCGACCACACTGGTGGCGGATGCCCATAAGGCGGGCCTGTTCGTGCACCCCTACACCTTCCGCAACGAGAAGCGCCGTTTGGCCAGCAACTACAAGGGCGACCCGGGGCTCGAATACCGCCAGTTCTACGAAATCGGCGTCGATGGCCTGTTTTCGGACTTCGCCGACACCGCGCTGGCGGCCCGCGCCAGCTACTTGAAAGAAGTCGGCTACCAGTAAGCCGACAATAAGCCGCCGCGCCGGGCTAGCGCGCGTGGCGCACGGTGAGCTGCTCGACCTGCAGGCCGATCAGCTCCATCGTCTCGACGGCCTGGTCGAGGCTGGTGAAGATGTGCGTGTCGAGTGAGGGGACGGCGAGCAGCATGCCGCTGTCGCCTTTTGCGCCCAGGAGCTGCAAGGTCCACTGGTTGCGGCTCATGGGCACGCGCAGCAGCGCGGCGCTGGTGATGCGGCCGGCGGCGAAATCGCGGCGGGCCTGTTCGAGCGTGCGGTTACATTCGATCATGGCGTCCAGTACTATGGCGGTCATCGAGAACCGTTCCCGGCCGCGCGTATGAAAAAAATCCTGCTCAACATTATCGGCGTAATCGCCGTCCTGCTGGGAATTCTCGGCATTTTCCTGCCGCTGCTGCCGACCACACCGTTCCTGCTGCTGGCATCGGCCTGCTTCGCGCGCGGCAGCACGCGGCTGCATGGGTGGCTGCTCAATCACCGCATGTTCGGCGAGTACCTGCGCAATTATGAAGCGGGACGGGGGATTCCCGCGCGGGCCAAGGTCATCGCGCTGGTGATGATGTGGAGTTCGCTGGCCTATGCGGCCTGGCGGCATGAGCAGCCTTGGCTGCGCGCGGTGCTGCTGCTGACGGGGCTGGGCGTGAGCATCTATCTGCTGTGCTTGCCGACCTATGTGAAGCCCGCGCGTTCGATTGAGGCAGGTTGAGGTTGGCCTGGGTCGGTGTCGCACACTGGCCGGATGGACAAGCGCAGTTTCGTGTACATGTTGGCCAGCGGGCCGTTCGGGACCCTTTATGTGGGGGTGACGTCGGATTTGGTCCGGCGCGTCTACCAGCACAAAGGGGATTTCGTGGAGGGCTTCACTAAAAAGTACAGGGTGCACGATCTGGTTTGGTACGAGGTGCATTCCGATATCAATGAGGCGATTGCGCGGGAGAAGCAACTCAAGTTCTGGCATCGACGCTGGAAGACTGAATTGGTTACACGAGTCAATCCTGTTTGGCGTGACCTTTACGCGAACATTGCAGGCTCGTGCTGGCGCGTTATGGG
>JBKHWY010000102.1:0-10949 GCA_046566285.1 Gammaproteobacteria bacterium
AGCAGTACGTCGCCGACACCAACCCCCGGAAGGTGAACCTGGGCGTGGGCGTCTATTACGACGACAACGGCTAAGTGCCGCTGCTCGAGTGCGTTCGCAAAGCTGAGGAAGTCCTGGCGCAGCAGCTGGCCCCCCGTACCTACCTGCCGATCGAAGGCCTGGCAGCGTACGACAAGGCGGTGCAAGAGCTGGTATTTGGTGCCGACAGCAAGATTATTCAAGACAAGCGCGCCGTCACCGTGCAAGCCATCGGCGGCACCGGCGCACTGAAGATCGGCGCCGACTTCCTGCAGCGCTTCGCGCCGGGCGCGGAAGTCTATATCAGCGATCCAAGCTGGGAAAACCACCGCGCCCTGTTCGAGAGCGCCGGCTTCAAGGTCAATAACTACGCCTACTACGATGCGGCTACCCGCGGCGTGAACTTCGAGGGCATGCTGGCCGATATCCAGGCCATGCCGAAGGGCGCGATCGTGCTGCTGCACGCCTGCTGCCACAACCCGACCGGCGCCGACCTGTCGCCAGCACAGTGGGACCAGGTCATCGCCGCCGTGGTGGCCGGCGGCCTGATTCCGTTCCTGGACATGGCCTACCAGGGCTTCGGCACCGGCATCGCCGAAGACGGCGCGGTGGTGGGCAAGTTCGCCAATGCCGGCGTGCCGCTGTTGATCTCGAACTCGTTCTCGAAGTCGTTCTCGCTGTACGGCGAGCGCGTGGGCGCGCTGTCGGTGGTGGCGTCGTCGTCGGAAGAAGCGGCGCGCCTGCTGTCGCAATTGAAGCGCGTGGTGCGCACCAACTATTCCAACCCGCCTGTGCACGGCGGCAAGGTCGTCGCCACCGCGCTGACCACCCCGGAACTGCGCCAGCTGTGGGAAGAGGAGCTGGCCGGCATGCGCGTGCGCATCAAGGAAATGCGCAACCAGTTCGTGCAGAAGCTGAAGGAAAAGGCGCCGAGCCACAACTTCGATTTCGTGCGCGAGCAGGTCGGCATGTTCTCCTACTCGGGCCTGACCAAGGCACAGGTGGAGCGCCTGCGCAACGAACATTCGATCTACGCAGTGGACACCGGCCGGATCTGCGTGGCGGCCCTGAATTCGAAAAATATCGACCGCGTTATTGACGCGATCGCAAAAGTGCTCTAAACTCTTGCTTCTTCGGATTGCGCGAAAGCGCGGTTCGAGGCAGTCATAGATGCGGCGTCAAGCCGTAAATCAGGCTGCTAGCTAATCCCTGATAGCTCAGTCGGTAGAGCGACGGACTGTTAATCCGCAGGTCCCTGGTTCGAGTCCAGGTCGGGGAGCCAGAATACTGAAGTTGAAAAGGCCACGTTGAACAACGTGGCCTTTTTGCTTTTGGACACTCGTGTCGCTGTTGTCATTTGGTAACACTTCTTTTCGGCACTTGCGAAATGCGCAAGATTGCCGATATGATGCGCAGCCCGGTTGACGTCGCGTCGTGCGCGCCCGGAGCACATCGAACCTTCACATGAAAAATATCGCTTTCGCCCTTGTCCTCGCTTCCGCCTCCATTGCCGCCCAAGCCCAGCAGCTGGCGCCCGTCAACCAGATGCCGCGCCAGCAGGTGCATGGTTTCGTCGGGTTCGGCCTGACCGCAGGCGGCGACAAGCTAGCCACGGCCTACTACGAGCGCGGCTACGACGTCAGCCTGCACGCCGGCGGACTGGTGGCGTTCACGGCCGGTATCGACTACACCGTCACGCCGGAATTCTCGTTCCAGGGCAGCGTGGGATACCACGTCGACCAGGCCAGCGCCAGCAACGGCGACATGCGCTTCCAGCGTTTCCCGATCGAAGTGCTGGCCTATTACAAGGTCGCGCCGCAATGGCGCGTCGGCGGCGGCGCGCGTTGGGCGGCCAGCCCGAAGCTGCGCACCAGCGGCGCGGGCGACATCGGCGACTATGATTTCGAACCGACCGTCGGCGCCGTGGTCGAAGCGGAATACCTGGTCAGCCCGCAAGTGGGCGTGAAGTTCCGCTACGTGGCCGAGAAGTACAAGGAAAAGGGCTCCAGCTATAAAATCGACGGCAACCACGCCGGCGTGTACGCGAATTTGTACTTCTAAAATTGCTGAGCGGCGGCTATAATGCTGCCTTCAATTCCCTGATAGCTCAGTCGGTAGAGCGACGGACTGTTAATCCGCAGGTCCCTGGTTCGAGTCCAGGTCGGGGAGCCAGATTCCAGGAAAAGCCACGTTCAACAGCGTGGCTTTTTCTTTTTCCGATCCGCTGTTGGGAGCCTGCATGCGAGCCGAGCTGGGTAGGGTGCGATTCGACTGGCGTCCGGGCTTGCTCAGCCTGGTTGCCGCGCTGGCCTTTCTTGCCTTGTCCAGCCTGCTCTACTGGCCCACGCCCGAGGTGGCCTTTCGTACCGACGAATCCCCCGCCGCTTGGCTGTCCAGCGCCCAGTTGTGGGCCATGGCCCTGTTGAGCCTGCGCCTGTGGGGCGATGGCGTGCTGCCGCGTGCGCTGTGCCTGTGGCTTGGGGTGGCCATGATGGGGATGGCTTTCGACGAGCAGTTCATGCTGCACGAGCATTGGAAGTACGGCTGCGTCGACTGGTTCGAGAGCTGCCGCATGGCGTGGGTGACGGAATTGCCGATGCTGCTGGTGGCGGCCGGGGGCGCCGCGACGGTGCTGTGGCTGCACCGCTGCTTACCAAGCGGCCTGGCGCGCGGGCAGCTGTGGCTGGCGTTGGCGGTCGGCCTGTTTGCCCTGTACATGCGCTTTTTCGGGCACGCGCTGCTGCCCTACAAGGCCGCCTTCCTGGTGCTGGCGCAGGCCCTGTTCGCGGGCTTGTTGCTGGGCCTGCGTTTTCGATCTCAGGTGCATTCCTCCTCGTAGCTGCGCTCCAGCGGATACCACTGCCCGTCGATGTTGACGAACACCTGCTTGAGCTTTTCCACTTCGCTGTCCGCGTCGATCATGCCGGTGGAGTACAAGGTCCAGACGACGAAATCCGGCACGGCATCGCGGTTCAAGTCGATCTCATGGACTGCGACGCGCGTGACCTGCTCGTGTTCGTGCTTGCGCGGGCGGGAAAGTTGAATGGTGCGCGCCTTGATGGTGGCACGCCGGATTGGCAGGGCGGCCGGGGCCTGGAATGCGATCAGCGGGTCCTCGATGCCCGGATAGCCGGCGATCAGCTGCTTGCCGGCGTGCCGTTCCAGCAGTCCCTGGCCGCATTGATAGGGCGTCTTCGGGCTGTCGTCATACTGGGGCGTCCACTGGTACGCGCCCACCAGGCCGGTGCGCCCGATCACGTGCTCGACCACCGGCCGCGCCAGCGTCAGGCGGTAGGCGCCGATGTCCCAAACCCCTGAAAAGAACTTTTCATGTTCGGTGCGCGTCCATTTGGGCGGCGCCGTCACACGGCCCTTTTCCAGGATGCCGAAATGGGCGCCGATCTGCTCGACATCCGCGCCGCCAGCCACCAGCTCGGCCGTGTTGGTGAACAGCGAGCGCTTGATCGCCGGCAGGGTCAGCTTGGGCGCCGCAGGCAGCGCGCACCCCACCAGCAGATCGGTGTCGAACAGGGTCTCCGACTCATAGTGGTAGGCGGCATCGGGCAGCGCTGTGCCGGGACGCGCCGTGGACGCGGCGGGTTGATTGGTGGCGCAGCTGATCAAGGGCGGATCGCGGTCCGGCGGCGCCACCAGGCCGGCGGCCAGCACGGCTTTCATCGCATCGAATTCCGCTACCGGGTAGCGCACCAGCTTGGGTGGGGTGTCCGGGTCGCTGTGCTCGAGCTGGCGCTGCTGCTCGGTCAGCAGGGTCTGGTAGAAATGGTCTCCCGCTTCGAACAGGGCATGCATGGACGGCGCCATCCAGAACGCGCGGGTGGCGGAATACCGGGGATTGGGCTTGCCGTCGGCCGCGAGACGATTGGCCACGTCCGAGTAGAGCAAGGGCTGCTCGCCCAGCAGTTTGCAGGCGATATGGCCTTCCTGGGCCTCACCCCAGCGGATCGAACAGGCGGGTCCCGATTGTGTCAGCAGCGTGACCCGGGTATTGGTGGTCAGGTGCGCGATGACGGGCGCATCGCTGGCCGGGCCCTTGCGGACGTTGACCCAAGAGCCGTGCACCCAGCGGGTGTCGGCGCCGGCATGGGCGGGCAGGGCGCAGGCCAGTGCCACGGCGATGGCAGCGGCATGCAGACGATGGGGCAGGCGGAGCAGGGTAACAGGCATGGCATTCGGATAAAGTTAAGTTTCGATAACATTATCGCAGGCTCAAGCCTCGCCATCCATTGACGGCCGCGCACGCGCGATCGGCTCGCCAATTCCTGACTTTGCCGCTATAATGCGGCCTCCATTCCCTGATAGCTCAGTCGGTAGAGCGACGGACTGTTAATCCGCAGGTCCCTGGTTCGAGTCCAGGTCGGGGAGCCAGAACATGTAGGACGATGCAAAACAAAAAGCCTTCCAATACGGAAGGCTTTTTGTTTTGCATCCCTTGTATGCTCAACGCAAACGCATGAAGGCTCCGCTCACGTTCTCCCATTGCCGGCACAGCGAGCGCTGCGCACGGAAGTGGGGCGAACGTGAAGAGAGCCCGGCATTGCTCACGCCGGCTAGCCGGCGTGCATCACAGCGGATGCGTGATGAGTTCTTGCGTGCTTACTTCTTGTCGTTCTTGTGGCTTTGACGGCCAGCTTCGGCGTGCTGCTCTGGCGTACCGCCGCGGGTGCCGGAACCGGAGCCCGAACGCGAACCCGAGCCCGAACCCGATTGCTTGTTGCCGTCGTTCTTGTGGCTCTGACGGCCGGCTTCAGCGTGTTGCTCTGGAGTGCCGCCCTGCGTACCTTTACCCGATTTGTTATTCGATGCCATGATAGTTTCTCCTTTGAAGATGAACGTTCAATAGACTTTCGGTTGGACTGCCAGCGTGCCGACAGCTCGGTGCGCTGATCAGGTGAGGCCATGATGGCCTCATTGCCGAGCACGACATATCAGACATTTTTCCAGAAGCGTGTAAGACACGGTAGCGCTTCCATGTAGGACGTTTTCTCTAATTTCCGCAATACATTGGCGAATGGAATCGTAGGTCCAAGCGGACTCGACAGTAGTAGCTCAGCAGTAATAGGCGGTGCGCACGTTTGACCAAGCGTTTCCATAAAAACAGTATGTCCTGTTGTAAAATGATGTCATTCACTTGCCTTCAACACAATGAACGACGACGGTTCGCCAGCCTGCTCCGTGCTGCTGATTGACGATCAGCCCTTTGCACGGGACATCATCTCGCACTCCCTGGAAGGCTGCGCCGACCTCGCCGTGCATTACCACGCCAATGGCGAGGATGCGGTCGCGCTGGCGCTGCAGGTGAACGCTACCGTCGTGCTGGTCGACCTGCGCATGCCCGGTGTGGACGGCTTCGAGGTGGTGCGCCTGCTGCGCGCCCATCGCGATACCGAATGCCTGCCCGTGGTGCTGCTGTCGTCGGAAGAAGACGCCGAGGTCAAGGCCCGTGCGTTTGCGGCCGGCGCCAACGATTACCTGGTCAAGTGGCCCGACGGGCGCGAACTGGCGGCGCGGGTGCGCTATCACAGCGCCGGCTATGTGGCGCGGCGCGAGCGCGATGCGGCCTTCGTGTCGCTGCGGCGCAGCCAGGAAGAACTGGCGGCCTCCCAGTCGGCCCTGCACCAGGCCCAGAAGATGGAAGCCATCGGCCAGCTGACGGGCGGGGTGGCGCACGACTTCAACAACGTCCTGCAGATCATCGGCGGCAACCTGCAACTGCTGAAACTCATGGGCGGCGTCAGCGACGCGGCCCGCGCGCGCATCGACATTGCCCTGTCGGGCGTGGAGCGGGGCGCCAAGCTCTCCTCGCACCTGCTGGCATTCGCGCGCCGCCAGCCGCTGCAGGCGGTGGTGCTCGATCCCGGCCAGGTGGTGCGCGACATGGAAGAGATGCTGCGCCGCGTGCTGGGACCGCGCGCACCGGTAGTGACCGACATCGCGCCGGACCTGTGGTGCACCACGGTCGATGCCAGCCAGCTCAATAACGTGATCCTGAACCTGGCCATCAATGCGCGCGATGCGATGCCCGATGGCGGCACGCTGACCATCCGCGCGCGCAACGTGCCGGTCGGCTCGCCCGAACTGGCCAGCGCCTGCAGCAGTGACTACGTGCTGATCGAGGTGGCCGATACCGGCTGCGGCATGGGCAGCGCGGTGCTGCAGCGCGCCTTCGAGCCGTTCTTCACCACCAAGCCGACCGGCCAGGGCACGGGCCTGGGGCTGTCGATGGCGTATGGTTTCGTGAAGCAGTCGGGCGGCGAGATCGCCATCGACAGCACGCCGGGGCAGGGCACCCGGGTGAAGATTTACCTGCCGCGCAGCGCCGCTGCCGCCCAGGCGCGCACGGAAGTGCCCAGCGCGCCCTTGTGCGGCGGGGTGGAGTCGATCCTGGTGGTGGAGGATGAAGCGGACGTGCGCAGCAGCACCGTGCAGCTGCTCTCGGCCCTGGGCTACCAGGTCCATGAAGCCGAGGATGCCACTTGCGCGGCCCGGATGATCGAGGCCGGCCTGGAGGTCGATCTGCTGTTCTCGGACGTGATCATGCCGGGCCGGATGAGCAGCCTGGAATTGTCGCAGCTGGTGCGCGCCCGGCTGCCGGCGGCGAAGATTTTGTTCACCTCCGGCTACGCGGAAGGGGTGCTGGCGCATGACGGCAAGCTAGACGCCACCGTCAACCTGCTGCAAAAGCCCTACAGCGCGGACGTGCTGAGCGCCCGCATCCGCCACCTGCTGCGTCACGCGCCGCAGCTGGCCTGAAGCCGCCTGGCTGTTGTGCCTAACTGTTGGGCCTGACGTAGCGGAACGACCCCGGAGGCGGTTCGTTCAGCACGGCCCAGAAAATCCCCAGGTCGGCGATCGCGCGCACGAATTCGGCGAAGTCCACCGGCTTGACGACGTAGGCGTTCACGCCCAGCTCGTAGCTGCGCAGCAGGTCCTGTTCTTCTTTCGATGAGGTCAGCATCACCACCGGCATGCTGCGCAGCGCCGCGCTGCCGCGGATGTCGCGCAGCACCTCCAGTCCGTCCACCTTGGGCAGCTTCAAATCGAGCAGCACTACCGCCGGGTTGCCCACGGGCCGGTCGCTGAACTGGCCGCGGCGATGCAGGTAGTCGAGCGCCTCGGCGCCGTCGCGCGCGATGATGACCTCGTTGGCGAGCTGGCTTTTTTCCAGGGCGATCAGGGTCAGTTCAAGGTCGTTGGGATTGTCTTCGACCAGCAGGATGGGCTTGAGCATGGATGGCGTTGGGGTAGAGATCACGCGTCGAGGTGCGTGGGAATGCTGAAATGGAAAGTGGCGCCTTCGCCTGGCACGGACTCGGCCCAGACCCGGCCGCCATGGCGTTCGATGATGCGGCGCACGTTGGCCAGGCCAATGCCCGTGCCCTGGAAGTCCTCCATGCGGTGCAGGCGCTGGAACACGCCGAACAGCTTGTGCACGTAGTCGGGATTGAAGCCGACGCCATTGTCGGCCACCGTGAACACCGTTTCACCGGGCGCCTGGTGCGCCTGGATGCTGATCACGGCGTGTTCGCGCTGGCCGGTGAATTTCACCGCGTTCGACAGCAGGTTGTACAGCGCCAGCTGGAGGAAGGCCGGGTCGGCGCGCAGCGTCGGCAGGGCGCCGATCTGCCAGTCAATGGCGCGCCCGCGCGTCTCGATCGAGAGCTTGTCGATGCAGGCCCGTACCAGGTCACCCATGCTGATGTCGGTGGGGCGCAGGGCCGCGCGGCCCATTTGGGAAAAGCTGAGCAGATCGTCGACCAGTTTGCCGGCCAGGCGCGCCGAATCCTTGATGTTCTTGAGGAAGCGCTGGCGCTTTTCCAGGCTGTCGTTGCCGGCCGATTCGATCAACAGGTCCGAGAAGCCGACGATGTGGCGCAACGGCGCGCGCAGGTCGTGCGAGACCGAATACGAGAACGCTTCGAGTTCCTTGTTGGCGCGCCCCAGTTCCTCGGCCAGTTCGGCCATCTGTTCGGCGCGCTCGAGCGCGATGCCCAGGAGTGCGCTGCGGAATTCATTGGCCAGTTCGACCTCGCCACCATGCCAGGGCGCGCTGGTGGCGTGCACGGTCTCGCGCCAAATGGCAAAGCTGGTGCGTGGGGACAGCTGGGTGGGCGCGTTCGCCTGGGCGGCCTTGGCATGCGGATCGCCCGCCCATTCGATGGTGTGCACCAGCTCGGGCCGGAACCACAGCAGGTAGTGCTTGTGGATGCGCGAGATCGGCATGGCCATCAGGCCGCTGGCGATGTGCAGGTAGGCGCGCGCCGGCGCGAACTGCGCGGGCAGTCGGTCGGTCACGAACACGTCGTCGTGGTTGTGCAGGTCCAGCCAGCCCACCAGTTCGGGGATCTGGGCTTCATCGGGCGTCTCGCCAAAGCTCAGCAAACGATCATTGAACAGCAGCGCGGCGCCGCCGGCGCGGGCGAACTGCAGCAGCGACGGGAACACGCTGCGCATATTGTCGAAGAAGTCCGGGCTCTGGGTCAGGCCGGCCAGCATCGACACCATGATGCGGCGCACGTCGAGGCGGAACTGCAGCTCCTCGGCATCCTCGCGCGATTCGATGCACATGGCCAGGATCTGGCCGAGCTGCTCGCAGGCGCTGCGGTTCTCGTACGGCACCGGCAGGGGCGTGTCGTGGTGGCAGGACACCAGTCCCCACAGCTTGCCCTTGACGATCAGCGACACCGACATCGAAGCCAGCGTGCCCATATTGCGCATGTACTGCAGGTGGATCGGCGAGACGCTGCGCAAGGCCGCGAACGACAGGTCGTTGGGGGCGCCGGTCACGGGATTCACGGCCGGGACCAGGCGCGCCGGCGTGTAGTTGGCGTTGTGGATCAGGCGGATCGGGTTGAGCGTATAGAGTTCGCGCGCCTGGCGCGGCACGTCCGACGCGGGAAAGCGCTGCCCGAGGTAGGAGTGGTAGGCCGGCTCGCGCGACTCGGCCAGCACGTGCCCGTGGCCGTCCGGGTCGAACTTGTACACCATCACCCGGCCATAGCCGCTGATGACACGCATGTCGTCGGCGGCCAGCTGGCACATGGCTTCCAGCGAGGCGGTCTTGTTCAGATTCAGCAGGAAGTCGCCGATGCGCCGGTGCAGCTGGCGGAAATCGGCCTGGTCTTCGCGCGACACTTGTTCGAATTCCAGCACCAGCAGGGCGTCGTAGCGGTGCGCCAGCACGTCGAAGTGGCGCTGCCCGAGCGTGACGCTGTGCAGGTAGGTCGGCCGTTGGCCCACCTGGGCGCCGGCCAGCTCGCCTTCAAGCGCGCCGGCGACGCGCTCGCCGACAATGGCAGCGAGGGGCCGGCCCAGCGCATCGGCCGCATCGATACCGGCCAGCTCGGCCAGGTTATCGCTGGCCTGCAGAATGGTCAGGTC
Source organism: Gammaproteobacteria bacterium (assembly GCA_046566285.1). GTDB lineage: Bacteria > Pseudomonadota > Gammaproteobacteria > Burkholderiales > Burkholderiaceae_D > Telluria_A. Next base: position 9,418 of record JBKHWY010000102.1, read on the forward strand.
CTCACGCAAGCCCAGCAGGAAGCCGTGCGGCTGGATGCTGCCGGGGAAGCGGATCGGCTCCTTGTCGCAGCTCGTCAGATCGAGCGCTTGAGATGGGGGCGGGACTTGACTCATTGTGGCGCAGGCTGGCTGCTATGGACAGGAACAATTTTCGAAAGACAGATTTTACTTCAATCATATTCTTTCGGAATATTCTTCCATAGGATTTCTGCGCCGAAAAGAGGGTCATCAGCGCGCCAAGGCGCCGCCATGATGACGGACCGTCAAGCGCCGTGTGCGCTGTCCAGCGCACAGCCCCGCGCCGGGCCGTTCAAGCGCCCACGTGCAGCTCGGCGTGGCAGGGTGTCGGCTCGGGTGCGTGGACGAAGCGTTCCCAATCGGTCGGGCGGCGCTCCGATGCCGATTGCATGACCCGCTGTGCAATCGCCGGTTCGATATTGCTGGACCTGAAGAAGGACCACGCCACCCGTTCACCCAGGGTGCGGCGGTAGGTGACGCCCAGGTCGACCAGTGTCGACAGGCACTGGTTCTCATGGCGGCGACGCTCCTGCTGTACAGACTTGGCCATCCGAGTCTCCTGATCGTTATCGTTATGGGTTATTGCAGTGCGGACTTCCTTTATAGCGCCCCGAACAGGCGAATTCAAATTGTTTTTGCCTGCGCGGCCTTATCCGCCCGATAGCATCCAGTGATGAGCAGCCAAACCCGGCGGTATTGATGGCGATGCCGGGTCCGGCCCATGCCGTCACTACAGTCCGAACAGCAAGTTGGTGATGCGGTCGTAGATGTGGGCCACGCGCGGCACCTGCTTGGGCCAGCCGATCATGTCGAAGTGATCGTAGGTGCGATAGGTGCCGAGGAAATTCCAGCTGCCCTTGACGGGCGGGCCCACCAGCTCATTGGTGGGCTGGCCGCGCGGCGCGCGCATGCTGACGGTATTGACCACGCCATCGTTGGGGAACCAGCTGGTGTCGACAATCGCGCGCCCCGGATTGATCTGGGTGTACGAGCCCAGGCCGCGCCGGCCCATCGAGGGAATGATCCATTCGCCCGCATAGGGCTTGGTCAGCGGGGCCATGTCGCGCCGGGGGTACTGATAGGCGCGCTTCTGGATGGGGGCGATCAGGCGGTCGGTGTCGTTGCAGCAGTAGCGCCCCGCCTCGGTGGCGACGTTGGCCAGCGAAAAATAATAGACGTTGGGCGAGGTGCGCACCCAGGCATTGAATTCCTGGGCGCCGTCCGGGCCCATTTCATGTTGGGCCGAATCGAAGTTGTCCTGGTTCCAGAACGGCGAAGTCATGGCGCGCTCGTGAAAGACGGCGGCGGGCTCGAGCTGGTGCTGGCGGATACCGAACTGTTCCAGGCCGAAATGGTAGGTCTGGCCATTCGGTTCCGGTTCGCCCGCCAGGCGGGCAATCGCGCCCATCCATTCGGCCAACTGCGAGGCGAAGTCGCCGACCGCGTCGCGCAGGCTGGTGCCGTCGTGCGGGGCGGCGATGGTGGTGGCGCTGATCACCCAGCCAATCTTGCCG
>JBKHWY010000103.1:0-10933 GCA_046566285.1 Gammaproteobacteria bacterium
GGTGCTCGCGCGCTCGAAGCACGACGTCGCGCCGGGCGACTTCCGGGGCGCGGCGGGCGCGTTCAGCGTCTTCGTGGTCGACCGTGCGCGCACGAGCGGCGTGCACGCCAAGCCACGCTGGCGCACCCTGCCCGCGCCCGCCGCCGACATCGCGGGCGTGCGCTTCGACGCCGCGGCCGTCGACGAGGACCAGCTGACCGACGCCACCGAGCGGCTGCTCGAGGACGTGCTCGACAGCCTGAACGCGACCCAGTTGTCGCAGCAGCGCTTCCGGGAAGTGGCGCGCATTGCCGGGCTGGTGTTCCAGGGCTATCCCGGCCAGCCGAAAAGCACGCGCCAGGTGCAGGCCTCGTCCTCGCTGTTTTTCGAAGTCTTCCGCAAGCATGACAGCGGCAACCTGCTGTTGACCCAGGCCCAGCGCGAAGTGATGGAGCAGGAGCTTGAACTCACGCGCCTGCGTGATACCTTGAAGGAGCTGCATGCGCGCGCGCTGGCGTACAAGGAGGTGCCGCGCGCGACCCCGTTCGGGTTTGCCCTGATGGTCGAGCGTTTCCGCGAAAAGCTCACCACCGAGAAGCTGTCGGACCGGATCACGCGCATGCTGCGTGAACTGGAGAAGGCGGCCACCCCATGAATGGCTACGCGCTGACGCTGGCAGGTGAAGAGGTGCTGCTGTTGCCCGAAAAAGCGCTGTACTGGCCGCGCGAGCGCATGCTCGTCATCGCCGACATCCACTTCGGCAAAGCCGCGTCGTTTCGTGCGTTGGGCGTGCCGGTGCCGCGCGGGACCACGACCGAGAACCTCGACCGGCTGGACGCGCTGATGGCCGTGCACGGCGCCCGCCAGATCGTGTTTCTGGGCGACTTCCTGCACGCGCGCGCGGCGCATGCGACGGCGACGCTGGCGGCCATGCTGGCCTGGCGCCAGCGCCACGCGGAGCTGGCGCTGATCCTGGTGCGCGGCAACCACGATCGCCACGCGGGTGACCCGGCCGTGGCGTTGCGCATGCAGGTGGTGGATGAGCCGTACAGGGTGGGGCCGTTCGCGTTCTGCCACCATCCGGATATCGCGGATGGGGACGGGGACGCGCCCGGCGCAGGCTACGTCCTGGCGGGTCACGTGCACCCCGCCTACGTGCTGGCCACGCGGGTCGATTCGCTGCGCCTGCCGTGCTTTCTCGAAGGCCGTACGCGCATGATCCTGCCGTCCTTCGGCGCCTTCACCGGCGGCCACGTGGTGACGCCGGCAGCGGGCGAACGCGTGTATGTCAGCGCCGGTGACGCCGTGCATTGCGTACGCTAGCGCACCGCGCCGGGCGCGCGTCCGCGCTAAAGTAGCACCGCATCTCCTGAAAGGAAGCTGATGAAGCCATTGATACCATGCTCACTGCTGGTCGCACTCGCACTGCAGGCGGCGGCTAGCCACGCCGCGCCGGCGGTGCGCTATTGCAGCAACTGCGCGACGGTGGAGAGCGTACGCCGGGTGGACGGCAAGGCGCCGGATGCACCCGGCTCCGCGGTGGAGCAGGCCGTGCCGGCGCGGCTGGCCCGCCCCGCCCACCACTACGAAGTGGTGCTGCGCGACGGCGCCGGTGCGCACCGCACGCTGCGCTTCGATAACGATCCGGGGGTGAAGGCCGGCGAAGCCATCAAGGTCAACAACGGCGTGCTGGAGCGCGATACGGGCTTGCGCGAAGCGGCGCCGAAAGCGAAAACGGCGCCATGAAGGCGCCGAAATCAAAAACGGCGCCATAGAGGCGCCGGAATCAAAAACGGCGCCATGAAGGCGCCGGAAAACAGAAACAGCGCCTTGGCGGCGCCGTTTTTGCGAGGGAAGGTTGGCCGTCAGGCGGTGGTCGCCAGCACCTTGTCGTCGCCCGCTTGCGCGGCTTCGGCCTTGGCCTTGGCGCCGCTCTTGGCGCGGTTGCGTGACGGCGGCAGGCGGCGCAGGGTTTTCAGCGCTTCCGGATCCTTGATGCCGATGGTGCGCTGGTCGACAGTGATGAGGCCGATTTCATTGAAGGCCGACAGCGTGCGGCTCACGGTTTCCAAGGTCAGGCCCAGGTAGCTGCCGATTTCATGGCGGGTCATGCGCAGGTTGAACAGCTTGCTCGAGTAGCCCATGGCGGCGAAGCGGTCGGCCAGGGTGACGAGGAAGCGGGCCACGCGCGCTTCGGCGGACAGCGCGCCCAGCATGCCGATCATGGCTTGTTCGCGCACCAGCTCGCGGCTCATCACGCCGTACATGACGTTCTCGAGTTCCACGTGCACACGGCCCAGCGCCGTCAGCTTCTTGAAGGGCAGCAGGATCAGGTCGCAGTCCGACAGCGCCACGGCTTCCGATGCATAGTGCTTGGTGTAGATGCCGTCCACGCCCAGCATGTCGCCTTTCATCGGGAAGCTCAGCACCTGCTCGTTGCCGAATTCGTCGATCAGCACGGTTTTCAGGAAGCCGGAGTTGACGATGTACAGCGTATCGAAAGCCTGGCCGATGGTGTGGATGCGCTGCCCGGTCTTGAACTGCACGTGCTGGAACAGCAGTTCTTCCGAATTGACGGAGACGGCGGCGGAAATGTGCAGCAGGTCGCAGACTTCCTTCAGGTTGGACCACAGGCGGCCCTGACGTTGACGGCCGGCTTCGGATGGAGCGGAATGCATGGTCGACGATGGTGGGGTACGCGGATCGGTTGGCGTGGGCTGCATGCTCATCTCCAGTTGAGAAAACTCATGGTTTAGGCTTGCGGCCGGAGCGATTGTTGGGCCCCGACTGCTCGGCTGGCTTAACCATCAGGTGAAAGATGAACCCAGGAAAGCCGAATCGATGGATTTAGTATGCCAACACGAGTTCGGCATTCATATCAGCGATGGCTGAATATGTAGGTAGGAGAGAGCGTCAAGTGGTAGGAATCGTCCTACCGGCCCAGAGGGCGCCAGAGGGAAAACAGGGGTGCGCAGCGCAGCGCGGATGAGACAGCGATGGGGCGGCGAGGCAACGTTTGGCTTGATAAGCCTCGGCACGAACCTGTGGCGTCGCTGTCTAAATTAATTGAATGCTCAAGTCTTGAACGGCGACAATAACCTATGCGCAACAGCATACTGCACCATTTCCGACAGCGACGACATGCCCATCTTCTGCATGATGCGGGTCTTGTGGGTGCTGACGGTCTTCACCGACAGGTGCAGGCTGTTGGCGATCTCGGTGATCGAGCGGCCGCCCACCAGTAGCGAAAACACTTCGAATTCGCGGTCCGACAGTTGTTTGTGCAGCAGCTGCTCGTTGGGCGTCATGATGTTCAGGGCCAATTGCTCGGCCACTTCGGCACTGATGTAGGGCCGGCCCGACGCCACCTTGCGGATCGCCCCCACCAGCTGGGTGCCCGCGCTTTCCTTGGTCAGGTAGCCCTGGGCGCCGGCCCGGATCGCGCGCACCGCGTACTGTTCCTCCTCGTGCATCGTCAGGATCAGGATCGCCAGCTTGGGCGCTTCGCTGCGGATTTGGCGGATCAGGTCCACGCCGCTGCGCCCGGGCATCGACAGGTCCAGCAGCAGCAGGTCGAAGCCGCCCTGGCGCACCAGCGACAGCACTTCGAATCCATTGATTGCCTCGCCGACGATGTCGATGTCGAGGGCGCCGTCGAGGATCCGCTTGAGGCCCTCGCGCATGATGGTGTGGTCGTCGGCAATGACAATGCGGATCATATAGTTGGCAATCGGACAGGCAATCGGGCAATAAGGGATGCGGCTAGGCGGCTCGGCCGGTCGCAACTTGCGGCCCGACCATTACTACAGGTTAAATTGTAAATCAAACAATGTTAGGCTGCCGAAAATCTTGTAGTAATATTTCAAGCCACCGTGCGCGCGCCGTCCTTCGCCTAGGTGTTGGGTTCCGCGATCAGGCGGTGCACCAGCACCGGCCGGGTGGTGTGGGACAAGACCTTGTTGGTCACGCTTCCCAGCAGTAGTTGCCCCCAGCCGCTGCGTCCGTGCGAACCCATGAAGATCAGGTCGCATTGCTGCTGTTCCGCCACTTCCACGATCTTCGCCGCCGGGCTTTCGGCAAACGCCGTCATGCCTTCGTGCCGCAAGCCCAGCCGGGCTGACTTTTCCAGGATCGGGCGCAGGTGCTCGGCGCCCAGGCGTTGCAGGCGTTCATGATATTCCTCATCGCTGGGGTAGGACGGGGGGACCATCTCGACATACACCGGATACTGATACTCGGGGGCGACATACAGGGCCAGCACTTCGGCCCCCATCTGCTCGGCAAAATCCACTCCCGCGCAGGCCGTATGCTTGGACACGGCCGAACCATCGGTGGTTATCAGAATTTTCCTGTACATGATCATTCCTCCGACAAGCTTGCATTGTCCATTGTAGTGCGTCGGCTGCCTATTGTTAGGGCGCAAACGCTTGATCTTGCTCAAAAAGCCATGTCGCGATAACGCAAGGACCATTGCGAAAAAGAATTCCATATGGAAACATTGTGATGTAACATTGCAAACGAGAAGTCATGGAACGACCCGTCCGTGCCGCTGAAATCCCGCATTTGATTGTCGTGCAAATAAGTTTGGGATCACAAAGCAACACTAGCGCCGCACAATGATTTACCACAGGCACTTCCCGCTGATACACTGCGTAATCACGTGATGTTCTACGGAAACATATTCCGCGCGAACTTACCGCACCGCGAACAGATTGGGCAATGCGCACAGTTGCCAGATTTAACAAATATGGAGAAGCAGGGATATGACCAACGCCGCTGATGATTTCGACGCATTATTCGAGGAAGTGGCCGCGCAACGCGTTGCCGCACCTGCTGCGCCCGCGCCTGCACCAGCGGCCGTCGCCGACGAAGACGACATGGAAGCCCTGTTCGAGCAGGTCGCCTCGGCCTCGTCGCCAGCCCCCGCCCCGGCAGTCGAGCCCGCGCCCGCTGCGGTCGCGGCGGCCGCTGCTCCTGCCGCCGAGCCGGGCGAGCACGCCGAAGGCGCCAATCCCATGTTCGAACGCCTGGGCGGCATCGTGCGCCTGCTGCATGACTCGCTGCGCGAACTGGGCTACGACAAGGCCCTGACCGAAGCGTCCTCGCAGATCGTGGACGCCCAGGACCGCCTGGAATACGTTGCGTCGCTCACCGAGCAGGCGGCCAACAAGGTGCTCAATACCCTGGACGACGGCATGCCCGCCCAGGACCAGCTGAGCAAGAAGGCCAAGGAGATGGAAAACCGCTGGAGCGACCTGTTCGCCGGCAAGCTCAGCATCGATGAATTCAAGGCGCTGGCGGGCGACTCCAAGGGCTTCGCCCAGGCCGTGTCGGAAGCCACCGAAGCGGAAAAAGCGCGCCTGCTGGAAATCATGATGGCGCAGGACTTCCAGGACATCACCGGCCAGCTGATCAAGAAAGTCGTGATCATCACCAAGACCGTGGAACACGAACTGGCCGAACTGCTGCGCGACAACGCGCCTCCTTCCGTGCGCGAAAAGCTGGCCCACAAGCCGGCCGTGCTGATGTCCGGTCCGGCCCTGCCGTCCGTGGCGCTTGATCAAGACAATGTCGACGACCTCCTTGCCGATCTGGGATTCTAATGGACGATATGCTCAAGGATTTCGTCGTCGAGGCGATGGATCTTGCAGTCAACGTTGAAGAACACCTGCTCCGTCTCGAACGCGATCCGAACAACAAGGAAACGCTGAACGCGGTTTTCCGCTCGTTCCACACCATCAAGGGCGGGGCGGGCTTCATGAACTTGCCCGCGCTGGTGGCGGCCTGCCACCTGACGGAAAACCTGTTCGATGCGCTGCGCACCGGGGCCGCCCCGGTCACGCCGCTGGCCATCGAAGCGGCCCTGCAGGCGTCCGGCTTCGTGGCCGACCAGCTCAATGACCTGAACAACGGCGCCGCGCCCGAACAGCTGGCCTCCATGCCCGACGCGCTGAACCGCATCCTGGTGGACGCCATCGAAGGCAAGGGCGCCAGTGCGCCCGAGCCAGTGCCCGTTCCCGCTCCCGCTCCGGCTCCGGTTCCCGCTCCGGCGCCAGTGGCCGCACCGGTGGCGACCACCCCTGGCGCCGATGGCCTGGACTGGGAAGCGATGTTCATGGCGGTGACGCCGCCCGGCACCTATACTCCGGCCGCCACGGCGGCCGCGCCGGCGCCCCTTGCCAGCGCACCCGCAGCCGCACCATCGGCCGCACCCGTGGCTGCCGCAGCGCCCGCGGCCGCGCAAGCAGCCACCCCGGCGGCACCCGCCAAGGGCGGTTGGGACGGCGTCGAGCGGCGCGAAGACAAGGTGCAGGAATTCCGCGCCGCCTCCGCGCCCGCCAAGGAAGAAAGCATCCGTATCGATGCGGTCAAGCTGGACGCGCTGCTGGAAGTGGCGGGCGAATCGGTGCAGGCAGCCAACCAGGCCGCCGTGCTGCTCGAGCGCCTGGCGCAGTTCAAGTTCGAAGGCCAGGCCGCCACCCTGATGGCGACCCTGACCGAAACCCTGGAGCGCGCGTCGCGCTACTCGGCCGAACTGCAGCGCGCCACGCTGGCCACCCGCATGCAGCCGGTGGGGCGCCTGTTCCAGAAGTTTCCGCGCCTGGTGCGCGAGCTGGCCAAGGACCTGGGCAAGGACGTCGAACTGACCATCGAAGGCGCCGAGACCGAAGTCGATCGCGTGGTGGTGGACAGCCTGTACGATCCGCTGGTGCACATGCTGCGTAACGCGCTCGATCACGGTGTCGAGGCGCCGGAAGACCGCCTGGCCGCCGGCAAGCCGGCCAAGGCCTTCATTTCGCTGAAAGCCTGGCAGGAAGCCAACAGCGTGATGATCGTGCTGCAGGATGACGGCAAGGGCATGGACCCGGCGGCGCTGCGCCGCAAGGCCATCCAGAAGGGCCTGATCAACGATAACCAGGCCCAGTCCGACGACGAGGCCTACCAGTTGGTGTTCCTGCCCGGCTTCTCGACCAAGGAAGTGGCTTCCTCGGTGTCGGGCCGTGGCGTGGGCATGGACGTGGTCAAGACCGCGGTGGAAAAGAACCGCGGCGCGATCCACATCGAATCGGGCCTGGGCAAAGGCACCAAGTTCGCCATCCGCCTGCCGATCGAACTGTCGATCGTGCCGACCATGCTGGTCTCCACCTCGGGCGCGCTGCTGGCGCTGCCGATGGCGGCGGTGCAGCGCGTGGTCGAGCTGCCCGACACCTTCATGCAGGTGGGCGGCGCCCCGGTGCTGAAAGACCAGGGCCGTCCGCTGCCGGTGCGTTCGCTGGCCGGCTCGCTCGGCTACGAGCTGTGCTCCGAGAAGGTCGGCATCGTCATCAACGCGCCCCAGCCCTACATCCTGGCGGTGGCGGCCGTCGATGGCACCGCCGATCTGGTGATCAAGCCGATGACGGCCATCGCGGTGGAAGGCATCACCGGCACGGCCCGTTCGGCCGAGGGCGACCTGGTGCTGGTGATCGGCCTGTCCTTCCTCATGAGCGGGGCGCACAGCGCTGTACGCTTGGCAGCATAAGCGCTCCGACACTTGCTGTCGAAACATCGAAAGTGCCTGCGGATATCACGCAGGCATTTTTTTTTGTCCGCTTCTCCCGCATGCCAACCGCATGAAATTCGGTGGGGGCGGATTTTCGTCACCAAAATGTCAGATTGGCCCTGCTACTGCCGCAATGCACAAATATGGCATAATCAAAGACCATATCTGAATTTTCGCTGTCGCCCGATCACGGATCCGCATTCAACATGTTAAAAACGCTCTACGACAAACTCTGGGAATCGCACGTTGTGCGCGCCGACGAGGATGGCACCACGGTGCTCTACATCGATCGCCACCTGGTGCATGAAGTGACCAGCCCGCAGGCTTTCGAAGGCCTGCGCGTGGCCAACCGTCCGCTGTGGCGCACCTCGGCCAACCTGGCCGTGGCCGACCATAACGTGCCGACCACCGATCGCAGCCACGGTATCGCCGATCCCACCTCGCGCCTGCAGGTCGAGACGCTCGACGCCAACGCCAAGTCGTATGGGCTGACCTACTTCAGCATGGCCGACAAGCGCCAGGGCATCGTGCACGTGATCGGACCGGAGCAGGGCGCCACGCTCCCCGGCATGACGGTGGTGTGCGGCGACTCGCACACGTCCACGCACGGCGCCTTCGGCGCGCTGGCGCACGGCATCGGCACCTCGGAAGTGGAGCACGTGCTGGCCACCCAGACCCTGCTGGCCAAGAAGAGCAAGTCGATGCTGGTGCAGGTGGACGGCGAACTGCCGGCGGGCGTCACCGCCAAGGACATCGTGCTGGCCGTGATCGGTAGAATCGGCACCGCGGGCGGCACCGGCTACGCCATCGAATTCGGCGGCTCGACCATCCGCGCACTGTCGATGGAAGGGCGCATGACGATCTGTAACATGGCCATCGAAGCGGGCGCGCGCGCCGGCATGGTGGCGGTGGACGACACCACCATCAACTACGTCAAGGGCCGTCCGTTTTCCCCGGTGGGCCCGCAGTGGGAACAGGCCGTCGCGTACTGGCGCACCCTGCATTCCGACCCGGGCGCCCGCTTCGACATGGTGGTCACCCTCAACGCGCAGGACATCAAGCCGCAAGTGACCTGGGGCACCTCGCCCGAGATGGTGGTGCCGGTCGATGGCCGCGTGCCGGACCCGGACCAGGAAAAGGACAGCGTGCGCCGCGACGCCATGGAAAAGGCGCTGGTCTACATGGACCTGAAACCCAACACCCCGATCGAGGACATCCGCATCGACAAGGTGTTCATCGGTTCCTGCACCAATTCGCGCATCGAGGACCTACGCGCCGCCGCCGCCGTGGTGCGCGGCAAGCAGCGGGCGTCGAACGTGCGCCTGGCCATGGTGGTGCCGGGCTCGGGCCTGGTGAAAGAGCAGGCCGAGCGCGAAGGCCTGGACCGCATCTTCAAGGATGCCGGTTTCGAATGGCGCGAGCCAGGCTGCTCGATGTGCCTGGCGATGAATGCCGACCGCCTGGAACCGGGCGAGCGCTGCGCCTCGACCTCGAACCGCAATTTCGAGGGCCGCCAGGGCCAGGGCGGACGCACCCACCTGGTGTCGCCGGCCATGGCGGCGGCGGCCGGCATCACCGGCCATTTCGTGGACATTCGCAAAGCCTTGTAATCAAGCCTTGTAATCAAGCCTTGTAGTCAAGCCTTGTAATCAAGCCTTGTAAATCGGGAGGTACGGAAATGAAAAAACTGTTTGCCCTCATCGCCATCGCCGCTGCAGTGAGCTGCGTCAGCGGCTGCAATACGGTAGCCGGTTTCGGCAAGGACGTGCAGAAGGTTGGTCAGAAAGTGGAAGGCGCCGTGAAGTAGCCGGCGTACGAGAACGAAAAGAACATGGAAAAATTTACGATTCACGAAGGCCTGGTGGCCCCCCTTGACCGCGCCAACGTCGATACCGACGCGATCATTCCGAAGCAGTTCCTGAAATCGATCCGGCGCACCGGCTTCGGCCCCAACCTGTTCGACGAATGGCGCTACCTGGACCATGGCGAACCTGGCCAGGACAACAGCCGCCGTCCGCTCAACCCGGACTTCGTGCTGAACCAGCCGCAGTACCAGGGCGCCTCGATCCTCCTGACCCGCAAGAACTTCGGCTGCGGTTCCTCGCGCGAGCACGCGCCATGGGCGCTGGAGCAGTACGGTTTCCGCGCCATCATCGCGCCGAGCTTTGCCGACATCTTCTTCAACAACTGCTACAAGATCGGCCTGCTGCCGATCCAGCTGTCCGAGCAGCAGGTCGATGACCTGTTCAACCAGGTCAAGGCCTTCCCCGGCTACCGCCTGGTGGTGGACCTGGAAAACCAGCTGCTGCGCAGCGTGGACGGCAGCCTGTCGGTCGAATTTGCCATCGACGCGTTCCGCAAATACTGCCTGATGAACGGCCTGGACGATATCGGCCTGACCCTGCGCCACGCCGACGAGATCCGCGCTTTTGAGGAGCGCCGCCTGGCCCAGCAGCCATGGCTTGCCAACATCATCTAACACCATAGAAAAACAACGACAATGAAAATCGCAATCCTGCCGGGCGACGGCATCGGTCCTGAAATCGTGGCGCAAGCCGTCAAGGTGCTGAACGTCCTGGGCGAGCAGTTCGAGCTCGAGTCGGCCGACGTGGGCGGCACCGGCTACAAGAACCACGGCCATCCGCTGCCACCAAGCACGCTGGCCCTGGCCAAGGCCGCCGACGCGGTGCTGTTCGGCGCCGTGGGCGACTACGCCTACGACAACCTGGAGCGCGCGCTGCGCCCGGAACAGGCCATCCTCGGCTTGCGCCGCGAGCTGTCCCTGTTCGCCAACTTCCGTCCCGCCATCCTGTACAAGGAACTGGCCGGCGCCTCGACGTTGAAGCCGGAAGTGGTGTCGGGCCTGGACATCCTGATCATCCGCGAACTGACGGGCGACATCTACTTCGGCAAGCCACGCGGCGTGCGCGAGTCCCCGGACGGTCCGTTCAAGGGCGAGCGCGAAGGCTTCGACACCATGCGCTACGCCGAGAGCGAAATCCGCCGCATCGCCCACGTGGCCTTCCAGGCCGCCAGAAAGCGCGACAAGCGCGTCACCAGCGTGGACAAGGCCAATGTGCTGGAGACGTTCCAGTTCTGGCGCGATATCGTCACCGACGTGCACAAGGAATACCAGGACGTGGCGCTCGAGCACATGTATGTCGATAACGCCGCCATGCAGCTGGTGCGCGCGCCGAAAAAATTCGACGTCATCGTCACCGGCAACATGTTCGGCGATATCCTGTCGGACGCGGCGGCCATGCTGACCGGCTCGATCGGCATGCTGCCGTCGGCCTCACTGAATTCAGCGGGAAAAGGTCTTTACGAGCCCAGCCACGGCAGCGCCCCGGACATCGCCGGCAACATCGCCAACCCGCTGGCTACAATCTTGTCTGCTGCCATGATGCTCCG
>JBKHWY010000104.1:0-10877 GCA_046566285.1 Gammaproteobacteria bacterium
CGCCACCACCAATCCTTCCCTGATCCTGAAAGCGGTGCAAAAGCCCGAGTACCGCCCGATCCTGGACAAGGCGGTCAAGGACCACCCCAACCTGTCCACCGGCGACGTGATCGACCGCGTGCTGGTCGAGTTCGGCATGGAAATCCTGAAGATCATCCCGGGCCGCGTCTCCACCGAGATCGACGCCAAGCTGTCCTTCGACACCGAGGCCACGGTGGCCAAGGGGCGCGAACTGATCGCCCTGTACGAGGAAGCCGGCGCCGGCCGCGAGCGCGTGCTGATCAAGATCGCCTCCACCTGGGAAGGCATCCGCGCCTCGCAGATCCTGGAAAAGGAAGGGATCCGCACCAACATGACGCTGCTGTTCTCGCTGTGCCAGGCGATCGCCTGCGCGGAAGCGGGCTCGCAGCTGATCTCGCCTTTTGTCGGCCGCATCTACGACTGGTTCAAGAAGACCACCAATAACGAGTTCACCGGTGCGGAAGACCCGGGCGTGCAGTCGGTCAAGCGCATCTACAACTACTACCGCAAGTTCGGCTACAAGACCGAAGTCATGGGCGCGAGCTTCCGTAACACCAGCCAGATCCTGGAACTGGCCGGCTGCGATCTGCTCACCATCAGCCCGGAACTGCTGCAGCAGTTGAAGGACAGCGAGGGGCCGGTCGAGCGCAAGCTGGACAAGGACGCGCCTTCGGTATCGATCGAGAAAATGGCGCTGGACGAGAAGACCTTCCGCTTCATGCTCAACGAAGACGCGATGGCCACCGAGAAGCTGGCCGAAGGCATCCGCGCCTTCTGCGCCGACTCCGGTAAACTCAAGCAGATGATCACCGCGATGCGCTGATCAGCGCCCCGGCAGCGTTTCCTTCCCCGCCCGGCCGTCCAGGCCGCCGGCGGGGTTGAGGTTGTTCACCGTTTCTTCGGCCAGCAGCAGCACCGAGGCCGCTTCATCGACCTTCTGGCGGGTGGCCCGCGCGTGCTCGCGCAGCGTCTCGAACGCGGTGTCGCGGTTGGTGGAGAACTTCCCCATCAACATCCCCACGGCCAGGCTGATGTCGCGCTTGGACGCCAGCGCGGCGTTCAGGTTCGCTTCGCTGCGGCGCAGCTGGCGGATCTCGTCGGCACGCGCCAGTGCCGAGGCCAGCGCCGACAGCACGCTCGGCCCGTCCACCGGCTTGATCAGGTAGCCCACGCCGCCATACTGCGCCGCGCGGCGCGCGGTGCGCTCGTCGTTGAGCGCGGAGACGAACATGAACGGCAGCTCGGGATGCTGCTGGCGCAGCACGCTGGCCAGCTCCAGCCCGCTCATGCCGCGCATCTTGATGTCGAGCATGGCGAAGTCCGGCTCGGCCGTGCCGATCAGGGCCAGCGCCTCTTCGCCCGAGTGGGCAGTCAGGGTGTCGTAGCCGCCATGCTGCAGCACTTCGGTGGCGAACTGCACAAACATGAGGTCATCGTCGACAACCAGGATACGGCGCTTGGTTTGGTTGTTCTTCATTGTTCTATCCTCCTTATGGCCGTGTTCGGGTTCATCGGCGACCGCTGTCGTTCCCCACCGGTGCAGGCCCTGCGGGGGTAACCCGAGCGTTGGATCCATCATGCGCGCGGGCCCGCCTTGTGTCTGTTAGCGTACGAACAGAGCCGAAGCCAGGGGTTTCCAGATGTAACAAGATTTACTGCAGGTACTGCAGGCGCAGGCGCGCCATGGTGCGTACCAGCACCGTGAAGTCCAGCGTCTTGGTGATCAGTTCATCGATCCCCAGCATGGACGCGCGGCGCAGGTCGGCGTCCTCGGCGGCCGAGGTCATCACCACCACCGGAATGTCGGACAGCAGCGGGTGGGTGCGGATCGTCTTCAGCACTTCGAAGCCGTCCAGCCTGGGCATATGCAGGTCCAGCAACACCAGCTTCGGGTGGCCTTCGGTGCGCCCCGCATGGGCGCCGCGCGCCAGCAGGTAGTCGAGCGCTTCCACGCCGTCGCGCGCCACCGCGATGCGCTCGGCGATATTGCAATACGAGGCCGCGTGCAGCATCAGCTCGACGTCCAGCGGTGAATCTTCGACCAGCAAAATTGTTTTCATTTCAATGGTTGCCGCGGGCGGCCGCGAACGGACGCACACAGGCTCAGTCCTTGTCGTACTGAAGGTAGTTACCAGCTGGAAGGTGCGCGGCGCGCTGGATGCGCCAGGACCTGATGGGATGCGCTGTTGCGGTCAGCGCGGGTGAGGCGGCGGGGGGTGAAGGCCGGTCCGGGAAAGCGACATGCGGGGGCGTGGCAGGTCGCTCGATCCCCGCACTATAACGCAAATGCCAAGGTTTTTGAAGGCGCAAGCCAGCGTGCCCGGCCGCGCCCGCCGATTCAGGCGCGCAGGCCGCCCAGGTGGGTGTCCACCGCCTGGGTGCCGATGGCCAGGAGGTCGAACGAGGGCGTCATCAGCCAGTTTCGGATCAGCCCTTCGGTGAGCGACCACAGGCCCAGCGCCACGGCCTGGGCATCCACGCCGGCGCGGATCTGCCCCTGCTTGACGGCCAGCGCAACGCGCCGCTCGGCACGCGTGGCCCACTCCTGCATGGTCTGCTTGCGGCGCGCACGCACGGCCGACAGCTCATCCACGTATTCCATCTTCAGGGTGGCGATTTCGAACACCGTGCGGGCGCGCGGGTTTTCCACCGTCATGCGAAACACTGCCAGGGAATAGTCGCGCAGGTCGCCCAGCGGGTCCTCCGACTCCAGCTGGTCGAGCACCTGCATGGCCGATTCCAGCGGCATGCGGGCGCGCTGCATGAGCGCGTTGAATACCGCCGCCTTGTCCTCGAAATGCCAGTAGATCGCACCGCGCGTCACGCCCGCTTCGGTCGCGATATGCTGCAAGGTCGTATGGGAGACGCCCTGGCGCACAAACAGCTGTTCGGCGGCATCGAGGATACTGTCCCGCGTTGCCAGCGCTTCCTCCTTGGTGCGACGGACCATGACCAATACTCCATTACAATGGTGAGCCTAGCAGTCACCTACGTTAAACATACAGCCGTGATAGTATATTGGCGAAACAAAAAAAGCCAGTCGCGAAACCGTTCCTTGCGTCAAAAACGTAAAGACGGCGCGCTACACACCTAAGGATGTCTTTCGATGCGCCAGCCCAGACCCTCGCCTCACTTCACTCTCGATTCCATTTCGTCCAAAACGCGGCTTGCGGCCGGTTCGCTTGCAGTGCTGGCGCTGCTGGCCGGCTGCGGCAACAAGGATGCCGCCTCCGCCGGCGGCCCCGGCGCGGGCGGCCCCAAGGCCCCGCCCGAAGTGGGCGTGATCAGCGCGCACTTCCAGCCGGTGGCCCTGCAGACCGAATTGCCGGGCCGGGTCGAGCCGGTGCGGGTGGCGCAGGTGCGCGCGCGCGTCAACGGGGTCGTGCTCAAGCGCCTGTTCACCGAGGGCAGCGAGGTCAAGGAAGGCCAGGTGCTGTTCCAGATCGATCCGGCGCCCTACCAGGCCGCGCTGGCCAGCGCCCAGGCCAACCTGGGCAAGGCCCAGGCCAACCTGAACCAGGCCGCCGCCCAGGCCGCGCGCTACAAGCCGCTGGTGGAAGCGAACGCCGTCAGCAAGCAGGAATACACCAACGTGGTGGCCACCCAGAAGCAGGCCGAGGCCGACGTGGCAGCCCAGAAGGCCGCCGTGCGCATCGCCCAGATCAATACCGGCTATGCCAACGTCAGCGCGCCGATCAGCGGGCGCATCGGACGGGCGCTGGTCACCGAAGGCGCGCTGGTGTCCGCCACCGAAGCGACCCAGCTGGCCGTGATCCAGCAGACCAGCAAGGTGTATGTGAACTTCACCCAGTCGGCCACGGAACTGCAGAAACTGCGCCGCTCCAGCGGGCTGGACGTCAAGACCGGCGGCATGCCGGTGTCCATCGTGCTCGACGACGGCACCGAACTGTCCAACCGCGGCAAGCTGCTGTTCTCGGACGTGACGGTCGATCCGACCTCCGGCCAGATCACCCTGCGCGCCGAAGTGCCGAACCCGGACAACGCCCTCCTGCCCGGGCAGTACGTGCGCGTGCGCCTGTCGCAGGCCACCCTGCCCTCGGCCATCGTGGTGCCGCAGCAGGCCGTCACGCGCGGCACCCAGGGCGACACCGTGATCGTGGTCGGTCCGGACAACAAGCCGGGTCCGCGTCCGGTCAAGATCGGTTCCCAGCAGGGCAACGACTGGGTGGTGCTGGGCGGCCTGAAGGAAGGCGACAAGGTCGTGGTGGACGGCTTCCAGAAGATGATGGTGCCGGGCGCGCCGGTCACGCCGGTGCCGTGGAAGCCCGAATCCGGCAACGGTGGCGCAGCCGCCGTCCCGGCCGGCGCCCAGGCAGCCGCCGCGCGCTAACGGGCCCTCGCCCCAACCCAACAGGATTCACGCAATGGCCCGTTTTTTCATCGACCGCCCCATCTTTGCCTGGGTGATCGCGCTGTTCATCATGGTGGTGGGCGGCGTCGCCATCACCCAGCTGCCGATCGCCCAGTATCCCGCCGTCGCGCCGCCCTCGATCGTGGTGAGCGCCTCGTATCCCGGCGCTTCCGCCCAGACCCTGGAAGACTCCGTCATCAGCGTCATCGAGCGCGAAATGAACGGTTCGCCCGGCCTCATCTACATGGAATCGATCAGCCAGGCCAACGGCAGCGGGTCCATCACGCTGTCGTTCGAGACCGGCACCGACCCCGATCTGGCCCAGGTGGACGTGCAGAACCGCCTGGGCCGCGCCACCCCGCGCCTGCCGCAGTCGGTGGTGCAGCAGGGCGTGCGCGTGGACAAGTCGCGCTCGAACTTCCTGATGTTCACCATCCTGTCCTCGGATGATCCCAAGTGGGACCCGATCGCGCTGGGCGACTACAGCTCGCGCACCGTGCTGCCGGAAATCCAGCGCATCAAGGGCGTGGGCCAGGCCCAGCTGTTCGGTACCGAACGCGCCATGCGCATCTGGATCGACCCGGCCAAGCTGGTGGGCTTCAACCTGTCGGCCACCGACGTCACCAACGCCATCCGCAGCCAGAATGCCCAGGTGGCCTCGGGCACCATCGGCGAACTGCCGGTGGAAAGCGGCCAGACCATGTCGGCCACGGTGGTGGTCACCGGCCAGCTATCCAACATCGAGCAGTTCGGCAATATCGCCCTGCGCTCGAACCCGGACGGCTCCACCGTGCGCCTGCGCGACGTGGCCCGCATCGAACTCGGTGCGCAGGCCTACGGCACATCGGCGCGCCTGAACGGCAAGCCCTCCACCGGTATCGGTATCCAGCTCTCGCCCACCGGCAACGCCATGGAAACGGCGCGCCTGGTGCGCGAGCGCATGGAGCAACTGTCCAAATACTTCCCGGCCGGGATGAAGTACGCGGTGCCGTACGACAGCTCGCGCTTCGTGGACATCTCGATCCGCCAAGTGGTGGAAACCCTGGTGGAAGCGGTGATCCTGGTGTTCCTGGTGATGTACCTGTTCCTGCAGAACATCCGCTACACCATCATCCCCACCATCGTGGTGCCGATCGCCCTGCTCGGGTCGCTCGCCACCCTCCTGGCCATGGGCTTCTCGATCAACGTGCTGACCATGTTCGGCATGGTGCTGGTGATCGGTATCGTGGTGGACGACGCCATCGTGGTGGTGGAGAACGTCGAGCGCATCATGAGCGAGGAAGGCTTGCCGCCCCTGCAGGCCACACGCAAGGCGATGAGCCAGATTTCGGGCGCGATCGTCGGCGTGACGGTGGTGCTGGTGTCGGTGTTCGTGCCGCTGGCCTTCTTCCCCGGCGCGGTCGGCAACATCTACCGCCAGTTCTCGGCCGTGATGGTGTCCTCGATCCTGTTCTCGGCCTTCATGGCGCTCTCCTTGACCCCGGCCCTGTGCGCCAACTTCCTGAAACCCGTGGAAGCCGGCCATCATCATGAAAAGACGGGCTTCTTCGGCTGGTTCAACCGCGGCTTTACCCGCACCGCCAAGCGCTATGAAGGCTGGGTGGCGCGCATCCTCAAGCGCACCGGGCGCGCGCTGGCGGTGTTCGCCATCGTGCTGGGCATGGTGGGCCTGCTGCTGGTGCGCATGCCCAGCTCCTTCCTCCCGAACGAAGACCAGGGCAACATCATCGCCAACATCCAGCTGCCTCCGGGCGCCACGCTCGAGCGCACCGGACGCGCGCTGGCGCAGGCCGAAGGCTTCATCCTCAAGCAGCCGGAAGTGGCCAGCATGGTGGGCGTGCAGGGTTTCTCGTTCTCCGGCCAGGGCCAGAACATGGCGCTGGGCTTCGTGACCCTGAAGGACTGGGACCAGCGCCACGGCGAAGAGCACAGCGCGCAAGGGCTGGCCGGCCGGGTCACCGGCGCCATGTCCAAGGTGCGCGACGCCTTCATCCTGGCCATTTCCCCGCCGCCGATTCCTGAACTGGGGCGTGGCACCGGCTTCTCGTTCCGCCTGCAGGACCGCGGTGGCCTGGGCCACGACGCCCTGCTGGCCGCGCGCAACCAGCTGCTCGGCATGGCCTCGAAGAGCCCGATCCTGGCCGGCGTGCGTCCGGAAGGCCTGGAAGACGCGCCCCAGGTGATGCTCGACATCGACCGCGACAAGGCCAGCGCCCTGGGCGTGAGCTTCGACGCCATCAACGCGGCCATCTCCACCGCGCTGGGTTCGGCGTATGTGAACGACTTCCCCAACGCCGGCCGCCTGCAGCGCGTGGTGGTCCAGGCCGACGCGCCCGCGCGCATGCAGCCGGAAGACCTGCTGCGCCTGAACGCCATGAACGCCAAGGGCCAGGCGGTGCCGCTGTCCTCGTTTGCCACCACGCGCTGGATCACCGGCCCGATGCAGACGGTGCGCTACAACGGCTATCCGACCATGCGCCTGGCCGGCGACGCGTCTCCCGGCCACTCCACCGGCGAAGCGCTGGCCGAGATGGAACGCCTGGCGGGCCAGCTGCCGGCCGGCTTCGCGTTCGAATGGACCGGCCAGTCGCGCGAAGAAATCCTGTCCGGCTCCTCGGCCGGCGTGCTGATGGCGTTTGCCCTCTTGGCTGTGTTCCTGGCCCTGGCCGCGCTGTACGAAAGCTGGTCGATTCCCGTGTCGGTGCTGCTGGTGGTGCCGCTCGGCGTGCTGGGCGCGCTGCTGGCGGCCAACCTGCGCGGCTTCCCCAACGACGTGTACTTCAAGGTGGGCCTGATCACCATCATCGGCCTGGGCGCGAAGAACGCGGTGCTGATCATCGAATTTGCCAAGGATTTGCAAGCCCAGGGCAAGCCCCTGGTGCAGGCGGCCATCGAAGCCTGCCACCTGCGCTTCCGTCCGATCTTGATGACCTCGATGGCCTTCATCCTCGGCGTGCTGCCCCTGGTGGTGGCCAGCGGGGCCGGTTCGGCCAGCCAGCGCGCCATCGGCACCGGCGTGATGGGCGGCATGATCAGCGCCACCGCGCTGGGGGTGTTCTTCATTCCGGTATTCTTCGTGGTGGTGCGTTCAATTTTCAAAGGCAGCGAGCGCCAGCGCCGACGCTATGCGCACGAAGCCGATCCCAATGATGCTGTCGCCGTGGAGTCCAAACATGTATAAACGGATGAACAACCGTTCGACCCTGTCCGTCGCTGTCACTGCCGCGCTGCTGCTGTCCGGCTGCATGTCGCTGGCGCCCAAGTACGAGCGTCCGGCCGCGCCGGTGGCGGCCAGCTTTCCGGCGCTGGCCCCGGCGCCCGAGGGCGCGGCCGCGTCCTCGATCGAATGGCAGCGCTTCTTCCCCGACCCGCGCCTGCAGCAGCTGATCAGCCGCGCGCTGGTCAACAACCGCGACCTGCGCATCGCCATTGCCAACATCGAGCAGGCGCGCGCGCAGTACCAGATTCGCCGCGCCGACCAGCTGCCCTCGGTGGGCGTGGGCGTGTCGGCCAACCGCGTGACCAATGGCGAAGACAATGGCATCCGCTCGCAGTACCAGGCCGGCCTCACCCTGTCCACTTTCGAACTCGATCTGTTCGGGCGCGTGCGCAACCTGAGCGAGGCGGCGCTGGCGCAGTTTCTCGCCACCGAGGAAGCGCGCAAGACCACCCAGATCAGCCTGATCGGTTCGGTCGCCAACGCCTACCTGGCCCTGCTGGCCGATGCTGAACTCCTGGACCTGACGCAGAAGACCCTGGCCGCGCGCGAACAGTCCTTGAAGCTGGTGCAGCTCAAGTACGACAATGGCGTGGTCTCCAAGCTGGACCTCCAGCAAGCCCTGTCGCTGGTCGACAGCGCGCGCGTGGTGCTGGCCCAGCAACAGCGCCAGCGCGCCCAGGACATCAACCTCCTGACCCTGCTGGTGGGCGAACCGCTGCCCTCCGACCCGGCCGCCGGCGCCACCCTGGCCGCCACCAACCTGCCCGACCTGCCGGCCGGGCTGCCTTCGGACCTCCTGACCGTGCGCCCGGACATCCGCTCGGTCGAGCAGCAGCTGATCGCGGCGAATGCCAACATCGGCGCCGCGCGCGCGGCCTTCTTCCCGCGCATTACGCTGACCGGTTCGGCCGGCAGCGCCAGCAGCGAGCTCTCGGGCCTGTTCAAGAGCGGCTCCTTCGGCTGGACCTTCGCCCCGCAAGCCGTGCTGCCGATCTTCGACTACGGCCGCAACAGCGCCAACCTGGGCGCCGCGCGGGCCGGGCGCGACATCGCCGTGGCGCAGTACG
Source organism: Gammaproteobacteria bacterium (assembly GCA_046566285.1). GTDB lineage: Bacteria > Pseudomonadota > Gammaproteobacteria > Burkholderiales > Burkholderiaceae_D > Telluria_A. The sequence continues at coordinate 8,681 of JBKHWY010000104.1, forward strand.
AGCGCACCATCCAGTCGGCCTTCCGGGAAGTATCCGATGCGCTGGCCGGCCAGGCGACCTTCAGCGAACAGCTGCGCTCCCAGCGCGCCGTGGCCGAGGCCGAAGCCGAGCGCTTCAACCTGTCCGACCTGCGCTACCGGAATGGCGCCGCCAGCTACCTGGACCTGCTGGACGCCCAGCGTTCGCTGTTCGCGGCCCAGCAGGCGGCCGTGCAGGCCAACCTGCAGCGCCTGCAGAACCAGGTCACCCTGTACCGCGTGCTGGGCGGCGGCTGGACCGAGGTGGCCCAGCGCTGAGGCGAACTCCCCACCGCGTTGCATGTCTACTGAGCAAAGGAGACCGACATGCGCTGGTGGATTCGACTCGTCACGGTAGTGCTCGCAATACTGTCCGGCAACGCAGCGGCCGCGCCGGACAGCACGCCCCAGCGCCTTGAACGCCACGTGCGCGCGATTGCTCCCGAAGAACACAACACGGCCCGCCCACGCGCGCTCGAGCGTTCGGCACGCTACATCGAAACCACGCTGGAGTCGCTCGGCTACCAGGTGCGCACCCAGCCGTTCGAGGCGGGCGGACAGAAGGTGCGCAATATCGAAGTCTCGCTGAACGCCAGCGCGGCGGCGCCCAGGCGCCTGTACATCGTCGGCGCCCACTACGATTCCGCGCCCGGGGCGCCGGGGGCCAACGACAATGGCAGCGGCAGCGCCGCATTGCTCGAACTGGCCCGTCTGCTCAAACCCCTTAAACTGCCCGCCGGCACCGAGCTGCGCTTCGTGTTCTACGTGAACGAAGAGCCGCCCTACTTCATGGGGCCGGACATGGGCAGCATGCGCCACGCCAGGGCCCTGCACGAGCAGGGACAGAAGGTGGAGGCCGTATGGATCCTGGAAACCATCGGCCACTACACGAAAGAGCGCAACAGCCAGCGCTACCCGCCCGGGCTGGAGAACCGCTTCCCCAACGCGGGCAACTTCATCGCCATCGTCAGCACGCTGGAAGCGCGCGAGCTGGTCGACCGCACGCTGGTGGCGTTCAAGGGTGCGAGCGATTTCCCAGCCGAAGGGCTGGCCGCGCCGGCGTCGGTGGGCGGCGTGACCCTGTCGGACCACGCTTCTTACCTGCGCTACGGCTACCCGGCGCTGATGTTCACCGATACCGCCTTCATGCGTTACCCGCATTACCACACGCCGCAGGACACGCCGGACAAGGTGGATTACGCCAGCCTGGCGCGGGTGGTGGATGGGTTGGTGAAGGCGCTGGGCAAACTCGTGCAGTAGCGCTGGCACTGCATGCTGTATGACGGTCCTAACTCATATCGTTAACCTTAAAACCGTCATCCTGGCGAAGGCCAGGATCCATAGCACGCCGGCTCAGAGTGGAACGTTGCCACTAATGGAACGCGCTATGGGTCCCGGCCTTCGCCGGGACGACGGCTTCAAGGCCAACTATTTACAAAACAAATACCGTCATACAGCGTTCTGCCACCGCAACATGACGGTTCCATCCTGCAGCGTCAGATATCTCCCGACACTCCGATACAAACCCGCTACATTCGCTTGCAAAAGAGCGGCCGCGGCGGCATATACTGGGATATCAATGAAAGGACTCATCATGACCAAGCTTATCCGCAAAGCCCTGGTCGGCGCCGCGATCGCGCTCGGATCGGCCTCGGCCTTCGCCGGCGCCGACGTGACCTTCGTGCACCCCGAACAAATGACCGACGTGCCGCGCTGGGAGAAGGACCGCGATTCCATGCAGATGGTGCTGACCGAACACTTCAACGCCCTGGCGTCGCGCTTGCCGGCCGGACAGAACCTGAAGGTCGAGGTCCTCGACATCGACCTGGCCGGTGACGTCTTCCCGCGCGTGGCGGCCCCGCCCGACGTACGCATCATGAAAGGGCGCGCCGACTGGCCTCACATCACCCTGCGCTACCGCGTGGAACAGGACGGCAAGGTGGTCAGCAGCGGCGAGCGCCAGCTGACCGATCCGAACTACCTGCTCAACATTAACCGCTACTACAACGAGATGTACGCACCGGAAAAGCAGCTGCTCGACACCTGGTTCCGCAAGGACCCGCGCATCACCTGGGTGCGCTCCGACGACCCCGAGCGGGTCGCCAGAGCGGTCGCCGCGGTCCGAGCGCTGACGCACGGCCGGCCCGTCTCCGACCCGGTCAGGCGCTGAGCCGGTCGGC
>JBKHWY010000105.1:0-10852 GCA_046566285.1 Gammaproteobacteria bacterium
TCTGGATTGTCTGAATACACCGCCTGTGTACAGGGGAACCAGGCGGTCCCCATCCGGCCACGCGAACAGCTGCGGCATGATGCGCCGGAGAATGGCCAGAATCGGTTCGCTCCGGCCTACCTCCGCCGTGACGTGCAACTGCCCATGCGAGCTCTCATGGTAGGCCACGTACGAGTCCGATGATCCCATCATCCTGCTGCGCACACGCCTGGGACGTGAAAGGAAGCTGCGCAGGTTCGAGGCGTCCCGCCCAGTTATGGTGAGCCCGAACGTGCAGCTTCCATTGAAGGAGTAAGCCACCCGGCGTGCAATGGCCAGGTCCGGGACACGCCCGCGCCATTGCCAGTAAGCGCTGGCCGCGTAGTGGGCGAGGAATTCATGCAATACCTCGCGCACGATACTGGCGCGAAAAGTCGGGAAATCGATATCCGCGCACAAGTCGAGAATATTGGCGTAGCTCGCCAGCGAGCGGCCGAATGGCACAGTGGGCGAAATCATAGAACTCGGACAGGAAAGTCTCGCGCCGCGTGGTGATGAGGACCGGCGCCGCATCGACCAGTTCGACGAATGCCTGCAAATGCTTGACCACTTTCGGCTTCAATTCCGCCGGAACTTCATCCAGGCCGTCGAACACATAGACCAGGGGCAGGCTGTTCAAGAAGTCCGCGCCCAGGTCATGGGGCAGGCCGAACAGGTCGAGCACCTGCTCCTCGATTTTCTGCGCGCCCACCTGGTGCATCTCGATAAAGATGGGAACCGATTTACCGCCGTTGAGAATATTCGACACGACCTTTTTCGCCAGCGTGGACTTGCCCATGCCGGCCGTGTCGTTGACCAGCACGTGGCGCGACTGGGCAAAGATATCGGCCTGGTCGTCCACCCGGTATTGGATGGGCCGGTCGCGCGATTCGATGGTCAGCGGCACATACAGCTCGGCCAAGGCTTTGGGCGCGTTCTGGAACGCGATGGTATTGAGGATGGAGCATTGGCCCGCCACGCGCGCAAGATAGCGGGTCGAGGCCAGTTCGAACTTGCCTTCCGCGTATTTGATTCGGAAGAACTTGCTGGCCCGCGATTTCGCCACTGGCAAAATATGCTTTACAAAAAGCTTCTTCGCCAGGGGGGCGGCCAGCGAGACCGCCTTTTCGAACGAAATTGTTTCCAGAACCATGGCTCACCCGGCCACCGTTGGAGCTCACCTCCCGATTCTACAAGCCTTGGGCGGCAAAGCGCGCGCGTTGTCGCCCGATCGTTCTTCGCGGCGTTCTTCGCGGCTATACTAGCGGGCTATTCCATTCCAAGCCTTTCGCTATGCCCATTCGCCTGATCGTCGGCCTCGGCAACCCCGGCCCCGAATACGAGCAGACCCGCCACAACGCCGGCTTCTGGCTGGTCAATAATCTCGCCAACACCCTGCCGGGCTGCCGCCTCCAGCGCGAATCGCGTTTCCAGGCCAACCTGGCCAAGACCCGGATCGCGGGCGAGGAAGTGTTCCTGCTCGAACCGCTGACCTTCATGAACCGTTCCGGCCAATCGGTCGGGGCGGTGGCGCGCTTCTACAAGATCAATCCGGACGAAGTGCTGGTGGTGCACGACGAACTCGATATCGCACCCGGCGTGGCGCGCATGAAGAAGGGCGGCTCCTCGGGCGGGCACAACGGCCTGAAGGACATCACTTCGGCGCTGGGCACGCAGGACTACTGGCGCCTGCGCATCGGCATCGGCCACCCGCGCACGCTCGGCCTGCAGCAGCCGGTGGCGGACTTCGTGCTGCACCGTCCGCGCAAGGACGAACAGGTGCTGATCGAAGAATCCATCGACAAGAGCCTGCGCCTGATTCCCTTGATCGTCGAAGGCAAGTTCGAGCAGGCCACCATGCAGCTGCACACCGCCTAAGCCACCCCCGATGGCCGACCTGGACATCTTTGCCGGCCCGCGCGCCTTCCAGCGCCTGCGCGACGAAGGCTTGCAGGCGTCCCAGGTCGGCATCATCCCCGCCGCTGCCGGTGGTCCCAAAGGCTTGATCTTCCAGGCGCTCGACCAGTACCTGTTCGGGCAGTGGCTGCCCGCCGCGCCCCGTCCGCGCGACCTGATCGGTTCATCGATCGGCGCCTGGCGCATGGCGGCGGCGTGCCATGCGGATCCGGTGGCGGCGTTTGCCCGCCTGGGCGAACAGTATTGCGGCCAGCGCTACACGGCCAAGCCGTCACCCCAGGAAATCGACGCGGTGGTGCGGCGCCTGCTGGCGCAGTTCATCGACGGCCATGAGGACGAAGTACTGGCCCATCCCCGCCATCGGCTGTATGTGATCGCCGTGCGCGGCCTGCGCGCGCTGGCCGCGCCCGGCCACCGGCGCGCCGAGTTGAGCGGCTTCGCCCGGGCGGCATTGGTGAACCTGGTGGCGCGCCGCCACCTGACGCGCTGGATGGAGCGGGTGGTGATCGCCAGCGATGGCGCCTTGCCGGCATGGATGAACGATGCGTTCGACCCGTTCACCAGCCATGCGGTGCGGCTGACGCAGGATAATCTGCACGCCGCACTGCTGGCGTCCGGCACGCTGCCGCTCATCATGCAGCCGGTGCGCGCCATTGCCGGCGCCCCGGACGGCAGTTACTGGGACGGCGGCCTGATCGACTACAACCTGGCCTTGCCCTACGCGCGCAGCAGAGACCTGGTGCTGTATCCGCACTTCCACCGGCACATCGCGCCGGGCTGGCTGGACAAGGGCTTGCCATGGCGGCGCATGGCGCGCAGCCCCCTGCGCCACTGGCTCGACAACATGATCGTGGTGGCGCCGTCCGCCGCTTTCCTGCGGCGCCTGCCCGGCGGCAAGCTGCCCGACCGCAAGGATTTCACCGCCTACGGGCTCGACCACGACGGCCGCATCCGCGCATGGCAACAGGCCATTGGGGAAGGGCAGCGCCTGCGCGACGCCTTCGCCGGGTTTGTCCGCCAGCCGGACCTGGGACGCGTCGCGCCCCTGTGCCCTTAAGCCCTAAGCTGCCTTCAGTTCGACCGCCTTGACGGGGGCCGTGCCCGTCTGGCGGCGCTGCAGCCGCTTGCGCAGGCGCTGCACCCGGTCGTCCAGCAGAGCCAGCGGAACGCTGAGCGCCACCGCGGCGATGAGCTGCACCGCTACCGCCCCGCGCGGGCTTGGCGTGTAGGCGCCCTGAATGCGCAGGTGGTCGAAGAAATACAGCACGCAGGGATGGCTCAGGAACAGTGGATACGACAGCTTGCCCAGCCAATCGTCCAGCGCCCGGTAGCGCGGCTGGCTGTCGGCCAGCGTCAGCAAACCCACCACGCCCAGCAGGATGCCGGCCAGGGTCTCGAAGATGTACGGATGGTCGATATGTTTGGAGTTCGCCAGGAGCAGCGCCTGCACCAGCACCAGGGCCACGCCGGTGATGACGATGCGGCGCGCGCGCCCGGTCGGGTCGCTGCGCATGTCGTAGATCACCGAGCCGAGAATGAACATGCACAGGGTGCCGGGCAGGTATTTGTAACCCCATTCGATGGCCGGAATGCCCTCCCAGCTCGCCAGCAGGAATACCAGGTAGCTCAAGGGCAGCAACAGCAGCTTCACGCGCGGGAAGCACACCAGGAAGGGCAGCAGCAGGTAGAACTGCATTTCCGTGGCCAGCGACCAGGCCGGCGGATTGATCAGGGTCGGATGGACGTTGCCCCAGACGATGGTCAGGTTCACCAGGATCGACTTCGGATCGAGGTACATCTTGCCGTAGGGTGCGCCGAGCGTAAACGCGAGGATCAGCACCAGCGACAGGGCGTACAGGGGATACAGTCGCACCAGCCGGTCGGTATAGAACGCCCGCAGGTTGCCCAGGCTGGCGCCGAAGTTGGCCTGGAACGAGTGCGTCATCACGTACCCGGCAATCATGAAGAAGGTGACCACCGCCATCGCGCCGAAATGGAAGTCCGGCGTCAGACCCATGTGGCTGAACGCCACGGCCAGGGCGAGGAAGAAGCGCAGGCAGCCCAGCATCAGCGTGGCGCCGGGGAGGGGGGCTGAGGCTGCGCGCTCAACGTGGCCAGTTCGTGCATCGACTGCTCCGGGTCCGTCAACTGCGGCAGCGGATGCGCGCGCGGGATGAGGCGGCGCAGGGTCTCGCAATCGGGCACGTCAGAGGACGCCCCGGGGGCCGTCTCACGGGGTTCCGGCTCGGCCGGCTCGCGCTTGTGCTGGCTGCACATCAGCCCCGGGGGCGCGGGAGCATCCTGCTGCTGGGCGACGGGGCGGTCGGCGGGCGCTGGCTCATCGGCCCAGGCCACGCCAGAGCAAAGGGCCAGCATGAACATGGCGCAGGGGGCAAGTCTTGTCGGGGCCACGGGAGTGGGCTGATGGAGCGAAGTAGAGGAAATCACAACTTTAACACCGGCGCAAGAATCGGCCAACGGCTGGTACGCATGGGATGGTCAATCTGCGGCGCCAAGTTGCGGCGTGGCGGGCGGTAGCGGGTACAATGCAGGGTTTCGGGCTGACTGTGCAACATCGCGCCCATCGTCCATCGAATTAGAAAGTCTTCCCATGAGTCTCAAATGCGGCATCGTCGGCCTGCCCAACGTCGGCAAGTCCACCCTTTTCAATGCGCTGACCAAAGCCGGCATCCCGGCTGAAAACTACCCGTTCTGCACCATCGAGCCGAACGTCGGCGTGGTCGAAGTGCCCGATCCGCGCATGCAGGCGCTGGCCGACATCGTCAAGCCCGAGCGCATGGTCAATGCCATCGTCGAATTCGTCGACATCGCCGGCCTGGTGGCAGGCGCGTCGAAAGGCGAGGGCCTGGGCAACCAGTTCCTGTCGCATATCCGCGAGACCGACGCGATCGTCAACGTGGTGCGCTGCTTCGAGGACGACAACGTCATCCACGTGGCAGGCAAGGTCGATCCCATCAGCGACATCGAAGTCATCCAGACCGAGCTGGCGCTGGCCGACATGGGGACGGTCGAGAAAGCGATCCACCGCGAAAACAAGAAAGCCCGTTCCGGCGACAAGGACGCGGCCAAGCTGGTTGCCCTCCTCGAGCGCATCATGCCGCAACTGGACGAAGCCAAGCCGGTACGCGCCATGGGACTGGACAAGGACGAGATGGAACTGATCAAGCCGCTGTGCCTGATCACCGCCAAGCCGGCCATGTACGTGGCCAACGTGTCCGACAGCGGGTTCACCAACAACCCGCTGCTGGACAAGCTGACCGAGTACGCCAGTGCGCAGAACGCCCCCATCGTGGCCATCTGCGCGGCCATCGAAGCGGAAATCGCCGACCTGGACGATGCCGACAAGGCCGATTTCCTGGCCGACCTGGGCATGGAAGAGCCGGGCCTGGACCGCCTGATCCGCGCGGCCTACAAGCTCCTGGGCCTGCAGACCTACTTCACCGCGGGCGTGAAGGAAGTGCGCGCCTGGACCATCCATATCGGCGACACCGCGCCGCAGGCGGCCGGCGTCATCCACACCGATTTCGAACGCGGCTTCATCCGCGCGCAGACCATCGCCTACGACGACTACATCGCCTACAAGGGCGAAGCCGGCGCGAAGGAGGCTGGCAAGATGCGCGCTGAGGGCAAGGAGTATGTTGTCAAGGATGGGGATGTGCTGAACTTCCTGTTCAACGTTTAATGCCTGGGGCCGTCGTCTTGGGTTGATCGGGGCGGCGAAGCAATCAGTCGTCCGCTGTAGCGTCTGTCACCTGTGAGGAGGCAACGTGGGCTACACCAAGCCGTGGATGAGTTATGCCGACCAGCTTGACCAGCTGACGGCACGAGGACTTGCTGTCACGGACCGCCCTCGCGCCCTCGAACATCTGCGGCGGATCGGCTACTACCGATTAAGTGGCTATTGGTACCCATTCCGGGAGCGCAGCGGCGCCGTTGTTCTGCTTGATGCGAACGGCCGCAAGCCGGCCAAGATGCGCGTCGAAACCCTGGCGCTGGACCAGTTCAAGCCGGGGGCCACATTTCAGAACGCGGTCGATCTGTATGTCTTCGACAAGCAGTTGCGCCTGCTCGTCATGGACGCGCTTGAGCGTATCGAGGTAGCGCTGCGTGTCGATGTATCACACGTCTTAGGTCGTCCTGATGCGTTTGCGTACCTGAAAGCTGAGTTCTTGCACACGGATTTCACCGTCAAGCTGGATGCGAACACGGGTCTCAGTCGGCACCATGAATGGTTGACCAAGCACGCTCAACTGATTAACCGGTCGAAAGAGGAGTTTGTCCGCCACAATCGCAACAAGTACGGACTTCCGCTTGCGATCTGGGTAGCCTGCGAAGTGTGGGATTTCGGTGCCTTATCGACCCTGTTCAGTGGGATGCGCGAACAGGAGCAGGACGAGATCGCTCGCCATTACGGCGTGCATAACGGCAGGGTATTCGCTACCTGGCTCCGCAGTCTGAACTATCTGCGCAATGTGTGCGCCCATCATTCCCGGCTTTGGAACCGGAATATCGTGGACCAGCCAAAGCTGCCGTCCTCGACCGAGCTGCCTTGGATTCAGCCGTTCGAGCTGGATAATCATGCCAGGGCGAGGTGCTATTTGCTTATCCGAATCACCGCGCATCTTCTCGAAACCATCAACCCATCTTCCAGCTGGCAGATCCGGATTCGGCGGCATCTGGACGCCTTCCCCGATCTTTCGCACCTGGGGCTGAGCCTTGATGGGATGGGGGCACGGCCAGGATGGGGCGCGCACTGGTAGGGGCGGCTGAGGCGAAAAAAACCCCTCAGCAGTTCCTCCGCAGAAGCGAAGTCACCGAGAGGGGCCGTGTTGCCTCGATTTTACGCAGCCGGGCGTGCGCAGTCAATCGCGCGAAAGTTAAGCCAACGGTACTCCTTGATGGAACAATCGACGTGGGGCAGCCTCGTCAACGCGCATCAGTACAACAGTGTGCATTGACCAGTAGTCGTTATTATTTGGTTATTTCCATTAGGCATGTTATCCTGTTGGAAAGATTGTTTGCAACCGAGCAGCGCCGGATGCAAGTGGTCTCACAACAATATCAACCAAGCCTTTCGGAAAGCCCTTCATGATTCGTTTCACCCAGCGTCTCGCCGTCGCCTCAAGCATTATCGTTTTGTCCGGCTGCGCCAGCATGCACTCCGGTACCACCCAGCAAGTCAAAATCTCCAGCAATCCCGAAGGCGCGACCGTATTCGTGGCTGTGAAGGCCGAGAAGAACGGCCAGGTCAGCGTGACCAATAAAACCGCCGTCGGCGTGACCCCGCTGACCGTGACGCTGTCGCGCAAGCATGGCGCCGTGTTCCTCGAAAAAGAAGGCTTCGCACCTGCCGAAGTGGCCCTGACCACCAAGATGAACCCGTGGGTGTGGGGCGATATCCTCCTGACCAGCCCGCTCAGCACTTCCATCGATACCTCCACCGGCGCCGCCAACGAATACGACCCTGGCGAGTACATGGTCGACCTGAAGCCGGCTGCCAAGTAAGCACGCCAGCAAGCACCTCTAAGGGCCGGTCCAGCCGGCCCGATTCAATCTTCCCATGATGATGTTCGCGGCATTTGCCCTGGCCGGGTTGCAAGCCACCACGGCAGCGCCCGCGTGCCCCTGTACCTCGGTCGCGGCGCAGAGCCAGCCGGCGCGGCCGCCCGATGCGGTCCTGTCGGCCCAGGCGCGCACCATCCGCGACTTCGCCTTGTTTGCGCATCGCCGGATTGTCGCGGACCTGATCCGCCAGCGCGGACCCTACCTCGACACGCTGATCGACTATTTTCCTGCCTGTCCGGATCGTGAGCTAAAGCTGGCCTGGCTGCGCCGCGTGGTCGCCAGCACCAGCGATACGCGTGAGTTTGCCGAACGCATCGCCCAGCAGGCCGACAGCGGCAACTGCGCCCACCCATGAAAGTCATGATGCTCGCCGCGCTGGGTGTGGGCCTCGGTGCGCACGCGGCCGAACCGCTCGATGTACCTCCTGCATGGCAAGCCCTGCTGCACTATCGGGCGCAGGATCATGGCACCTGGCTCAGCGAAGCGGACCGGCCCGGTTTCTTCCTGACCCGTGAAGGAAAGCATGCGCCCCAGGCGGAGCTGGACGCGGCGCTGTCCAGCATTGCATCGAACGCGACCCGGCGCGACTTTGCCTGCCGCTATCCGGCCCGCTTCGAATGGCTGCGCCAGCGTGCGGGCCAGGACGCCGCCTTCGACGTCCTTGAGCAATGCCCGGAGCTGGCGGCGTGGTTCGCGCGCTTTCAGGGCCGCCGGATCAGCATTAACTTCGCGTCGGGCTACCTGGAAAGCCCGTCGTCCTCCTTCGGCCACACCTTCCTGAAGATCTACCGCAACGAGCCCGGCGAACTGCTCAGCCCGACGATTAACTACGCCGCGCGCACCCAGGCCCATGACGGCGATCTCGACTTCATTTTCAAGGGCTTGTTCGGCGGCTTTCCCGGCGTGGCCGACGAGTTGCCGTTCTACCGGCGCCTGCGCACCTATACCGAGACGGAAGGGCGCGATATCCATGAGTACGAACTGGACCTCACGCCCGACGAGGTGCGCCGCCTGCTGCTGCACACCTGGGAAATCAAGGACGGCGTCTTCGACTACTACTTCCTGCGCGAGAACTGTGCCTACCGTACCTTGAGCCTGCTGGACGTGGCGCGTCCGCAAGCGCGCCTGCTGGCGGGGTTTTCCCGCGTCACGGTGCCCACCGATACGCTGCGCGCCTTGCGGCACGCCGGCATGCTGGGCCGTCGCACGGTGTGGCCGGCGCTGCCGAAACAGGTGCGCCATGCCGAGCAGCAGGTCGATGCGCAGGAAGCGGCGCTGGCGCGCGGCCTGGCCAGTGGACGGGTGCCGGTGGCCACGCTGGCACCACCGTCGCGCGCCGCCGTTCTTCAGCTCGGCTATGAATACGCCTCGGTGCTGATCGACCGCGATGCCGGCGAACGGGGCGCGCGCAAGGACATCCTGGGCCGCATCACGGCAGCCCGGCTGGAACTCGGGCAGCCCGACGTGTTGTCCGCCCCGGACGTGCCGCCCTCGCCGGAGCAGGGCCATGACGGAGGCCTCTTGGCCGTGGGCGCGCTGCGCGAAGATGGCCGCACCGGCGTGAGCATCCAGGTGGCCGCCTTCCAGCACACGCTGACGGCGCCGCTGGCCGGCTACGAGCCGCATGCCGAGCTGGCCATCCTGGATGCGGACCTGCGCCTGCAAGCGGGGCGCGGCCCGCGCCTGCAGCGCATGAACTGGCTGGTGGCGCAGTCCAGCGTGCCCAGCTCCGCGCTGTTCGCGCCCCGTGCGTGGCGCTTCCAGTTGAGCACCGCCGACCGGCCGTTTGCGGATCGCCGCCATATGGCCACCCAGGTCAGCTACCAGCTGGGCCGTGCGATCTCGGTCGGGCGCAACACGGTGCTGTCCGTGCTGCCGGGCGTGAGCGTGGAGGCGGCGCGCCCATTTCGCCACCAGCTGGCCACGGCGGCGGTGGCCAGCGTGGCGCTCACTCGCCAGGGCCAGCAGTGGGGCGCGCAGGTGCAGGTGGATGCGGAAAAGTTCATCCTCGGCTCCAGCCTGCTGCGCCGTACCGTGCGTGCGGTCGGCCAGGTCGGGCTGTCGCGCAATGCGGCGCTGGTGCTGACGGCCAGCCGCACCGGGGCGCCACGACCATCGAACCAACTGATGATCGCACTGCAGTGGCGCCAGCCCAGCCTTGGCAGTTATCGACCCGCTTACCGTCCGAACAGCGACCAGGGTTGAGACGGCCGGCTCCTCAGGTAGCCTTGCTGCCAGTTCCACTGCGGGTTCAGGGTGAGGAACTCGTCGGCGTCAAACGCCGCGCCGTCGGCCCGTCCGAAGCGCGCGGACAGGGCCATGTTCCTGGCCAGCCCGGCCGAGGTCACCTTGCCATCGACCGAACCACCCGGAAAGTAGGGGATGTTCCACACCGCGTTCGGATCGCTCACGTAATACATCGGGTCGACGTCGTAGTGCGAGCAGATCGTGCGTGACGAAGGATTGATGCATTTGGTGTAGACATCGTAGGTGTCGGCCAGCATGGCCTGTCCGGCCACCACATCGATCCTGCCGTGATGCTGGGCCAGCAGCTGGGGCCAGCGGGTACGCCGCGCGCCGGTCTGCTGGCGGATGTCGTTGTAGCCCGTATCGCTGCATTCCAGGTTGCGGATGCGTGGATCCTCGGGCACGTTGGCGCCGAAGTAGCAGCCGTCGCTCTTGTGCTCGAGGCTCTGGTATTGCAAGCCCTGCTCGTAGCGGGCAATCTGGTTCTGGTTGATGTCGCCCACCAGCCACATGTTGGCGTAGCCGCCGTTGTTGCCTTCCTCCATGGCGGCGACCCAGCTGGCGATGTCGGTGCCGTACTGGCAGGCCTTGCGGGCACGGATGTATTCGGGCACCTTGCCGACGTCGTAGCCGGCATAGCCCACGATGGTGGTTTCCGCCACCACCAGGCCGGCGCCGGTGACCCAGAAATCGGTCATGCTGGCGATCCAGCCCGGGCTGCTTTGCATCACCATGCGCTGCCCCTGGGCCGGCGTGATATCCAGGATCACGTTCATGAACTGGCCGTTCCAGAACTCGGTGAACGATTCGTGGCCGAGCACGATCTGGCCGTCCGAGGTCGCGGACCCGGTGGCGATGAAGGCGCTGCAATGGCTCTTGGCCAGCGCGCCCGGCGTGACATTGCCGGAGGCGTACTGGGCGGCGACAGTCGGCCACCAGTAGCCGGTCATTTCCTCGTAGGCGTTCCAGCCGACGATCTGGTCCAGCGTGGTCGGCACGCCGGCGCGGGTGTAGCCGGCGGCGATGCCGCGCATTTCTTCCAGCAGCTCGGGCGCCACCTTCTCGATGATGGGCAGGTGGTACT
>JBKHWY010000106.1:0-10784 GCA_046566285.1 Gammaproteobacteria bacterium
ACGCCGAGCTGCTCGCCCAGGGCTCGTCGCGGGCCTGGTCGCCGGACGGTCAGGTCGCGCTCATCACGGGTGGCTGCACCGTCGACGCCCTGACGTGGGCCGGCGAGCTGACCGCCGCCGTCGACCTGGCCACGGCCCTGATCAATCCGCCCGTGCAAGTGATGGTGACGAACCACTTCCAGGACCAGGGCGCCCATGCGCTGGGCCTGCTCACCTGCATCCAGTACGGCTTTGCCGGCATGGGCACGATGCTGGTTTCCAGCCTGCCTTTCCAGCCGAGCGCTAACTTCACGATCAGTACCTTCGCGTTCATCGTCCTGTCGCTGGTTGGCTTTGTGTGGGCGTCGCCACGGCCTGTTGCGCAGACCTGACAACATTGCAAATTCAACATTCTTGTCACCTTGGTTGCTACAATCGGCCGATCCGCCTCCTCCAGCCAAGGACCTGTGCATGAAACCACGCCCGCCCGCCGCATTGCGCTACACCGTCGCCGCCGTGCTCGTCCATGCGGCATGGCATCCCCTACTTGCCGCCGCCCAGGCCACGCAAGCGCCGCCCGGCGCCCAGGACAGCCAAATCGAAGTCGTCACCGTCACAGCGCAAAAGCGCAAGGAAGACCCGGCCAAGGTGGCAATGAGCATCTCGGCCGTCACCGGCGCCCAACTGCAGGCCCAGCACGTGAACGACGTGACGGACCTGACACGGGTGGTGCCGAACATCTCGTTCACGGCCGCCACCGGCAACGGCGGCGCGGGCCCGGGCACGTCGAACATCGAGATCCGCGGGGTCAGCTCGGCCGCCGGCGCGGCCACCGTCGGCATCTACCTGGGCGACGTGTCGCTCACGGTCGGCAACGTCTACACCATGGGCGCGGTGGAACCGAAGTTCTTCGACATCGACCGGGTCGAGGTGCTGCGCGGCCCGCAAGCCACGCTGTACGGGGCCAGCTCCATGGGCGGCACCATCAAGTTCATTCCCATTGAACCGGATCTGGCTGAGCGCGAGTTCAACACCTATGCCGAGGCGTCGTCAACGCGCAACGGCAGCCCGAATTATTCGGCTTCCGCCGTGGCCAACCTGCCGCTGGTGGCCAATACCTTGGCGCTGCGCATCGGCGTGCAAGCCCAGCGCGCGGGCGGCTTCATCGACCAGGTCGATGGCGATGGCGCCATCCTTGCCGACAACATCAACAAGGTCGATGACCGCGAAGTGCGCGTCGCGCTCAAGTGGAAGCCCACGCCGACGCTGACCGTCACGCCCTCGCTCTACCACCAGGTGGTGGACGCCAAGGACATCGCGGCCTTCAACCTGGAATTGCCCAGGTATCGGGCCCAGAAGCAGGTGCGCGAGCCGTCCAAGGACACGCTGCAGACCAGCACCGTGCTGGTCAACTGGGACCTGGGCTGGGCGGACCTGACGTCCAGCACCAGCCACTTCCGCCGCAAGTTCGACCGTACCCAGAACGGCTCGGCCTACAACAGCTACTCGCTATCGACCTTCCTGACTTCGACCGAGGATGGCGGCCTGGCGCCGCCGGCACTGATCGAGGCTATTGCCGGCCTGCCCTCGGCGGTGTACCTGAACAACCGCGTGCGCCAACTGTCGCAGGAAGTGCGGCTGGCCTCGCGGCCCTACTCCCAGGCGCGCTCGCCCTGGACCTGGCTGGCCGGACTGTACTTTTCCAACCAGCACACGGACATTATCGAGAACGACCCGATCTTCGGCGTGAACGACACCTTCGCCCGCTTCGGCTTCAGCAGCGCCGACCCGAACCTGTTGCCCGATGCGCGGCCGGATGCCTTCCCTGGCGATAACGCCTTTTCCGGCGCCTTCCATTACCACGAGAAGCAGAGCTCGGTCTTCGGGGAGCTGAACTATTACTTCACGCCCGCCCTGCACGCCACCGTCGGCACCCGCTATCTGCGCGGCCGCTCGACGCTGGACCAGCAGAACGGCCTGTACCTGGCCGGCGCCGGCAACACCAGCAGCGCCAGCCTGGCGTCCAACGCCTTCATGCCCAAGTACGCCCTGACCTGGGAAGTCGATCCGGCCCACACCGTGTACGCCACGGTTGCCAAGGGCTTCCGGCTGGGCGGCTCGAACGTGTTCGTGCCGCCCACCACCTGCGGGCCCGACCTGGAAGCCAACGGCCTGGAAGCCGGGCCGGCCACCTATTCGCCGGACAGCCTGTGGAACTACGAGCTGGGCAGCAAGTCTCGCTTCCTCAACAACCGGCTGTCCGTCAATGCCGACGTGTTCTACGTGCGCTGGAAAAACATCCAGCAAGGCGTGTATTTGCCGACCTGTACCTATACCTACAACGCCAATGCGGGCAATGCGGTCAGCAAGGGCGTCGAGCTGGACATCAAGGCCAAGCCCCTGCCCGGCCTGACGCTCTCCGCATCCGGCAGCTATACCAAGGCCGAACTGTCCAACGACGAGGGCGTGAACAATGGCGTGATCGGCGCCGTGCGCGGCGCGCAGGTGCAGGGGGTGCCGAAATACAATGCGGCGCTGAGCGCGCAGTACAACTTCGCGCTGGAAGGCGAGATGAGCGCCTTCGTTGCCGCCGGCGTGCAATGGATCGGGCCCAGCAAGGGCTCGCTCAACCCCGAACAAACGGATTATGAGCGCCCGGCCTATCACCTGGCCGACCTCAGCGGCGGACTTGCCTTCAGCCGCTACAAGCTAAGCGTGTTCGTGAAGAATTTGTTTGACGACGACACCATCATCCAGCATCCGCAGGTGGCGTCCATCGTGCAGGGTTACCGGGTGGCGCCACGCAGCATCGGCATGAGTCTGGCGGGCAAGTTCTAGGGCGCGCCAGGCTGGCGCGACCGCGCGCGCATTGCTGCTAGACTCGGGCGAAAGGACGGATACTTTCATGCCCCACCTCGGACTAGTCTGCATCACGCTGTCGAAAGAAGTGCGCTACCGGACCGTGACGCGCAAGCGCTTGCTGGAACTGTCGTTCGACGCCCAGCGCAAGCTCCTGGATGAGCTGTACCGCGACAACATCCAGACCCTGGACGGCGCCCTGCGCTATTGCGAACGGGAAGGCATTTCCCTGTACCGCATCGTGTCGTCGATCTTCCCTTTCGCCGACGAGGACATCGGGCGCGAGGTCTTGCAGCCGCTGGCCGGGGCGCTGGCGCGCACGGGCCAGCGCGCGCTCGAGCGCAACATCCGGCTGGTGATGCATCCCGACCAGTTCGTCGTGCTCAGCTCGGACTCGGAGAGCGTGGTGGCCAACAGCGTTAAAATCCTGCAGATGCACGCGGACATTATGGACCTGCTGCAGCAACCGCGCTCGCCCTGGGCGCTGCTGGAAATCCACGGCGGCAAGGCCGGACGCGCCGACGCCCTGGTCGAGCGCATCGCCGCCCTGCCCGATGCGATCCGCCTGCGCATCGGGCTGGAAAACGATGAATACTCCTACAGCGCGGCCGAGATCCACGAGGTGTGCGTGCGCAGCGGCGTGCCGATGGTGTTCGACGCCCACCACCACATCGTGCACGAAAAGCTGTCGAGCTATGACGACCCCAGCGTGGCCGAGATGCTGGCGAAAGCCCGCGCCACCTGGCCGGACCCGGCCCAGCAGCTGGTGCACATCTCCAACGGCCGCGAAAGCTTCAACGACCGCCAGCACGCCGACCTGATCGACGTGATGCCGGCCTGCTATGCACACGCGCCCTATATCGAGATCGAAGCCAAGAACAAGGAAGAAGCCATCGGACGGCTGCGCAGCTGGCAAGCTGCCGCGCACACCCATACCGCGGGGTAGCGCCCTCGCGCCTTGGCTTACTTGATGCGCGTGTAGCTCATCTCCATCCACTTCATGTTCTTGCCGTTCGGCCCCGGTCCCCACATTTCGGTGGTGTGGTGGTCGTTATCGGCAATCGCGATGGACATCGTGTACGGCGTTTCCTTACCGCTCATCGGGTCGGACATCATGCCCTTGTACTTGAGGACCTTGCCGTCGAAGCTGCCGTGCGAGGTGGTCAACCCGGTACTCATCGAATCGATCCATGTGCCGAAGTATTTTTGCGTGACGTTGTCGTAGCCCATCGTGCCCATGCCGCTGAACGGCTGGCCGCCATACGTGCCCTCGAAGTTTTCGGTGAGATAGCGGTTCCCGTAGATCCACTTGCGCTCCGAGGTGCCGCTGCTTTCGGTCGGTGGCTGGGATGGGTCCATCCACATTTTCGACTTGACGCTGAAGCGCCCGGCCAGCGGGTCGAGCTTCTGGTGCGCGGCGCCCGGCATGCCGGCCTGCTTCATCTTTTCCATTGCCGCCGCATGGTCGGCCGGCATGGACTTCGGCTTGTCCGCCGCCAGTGCCTGGCTGGCGACCGGAATGATCCCTGCGAGCAGCAGACACCGCGCAACGCACGCAACACGGGCAATCGGGTTCAGCTTCATGGAAACCTCTTCTTATATCAGTCGTGGGACTGACGATTTTCCGTCGCGGCGCGGATGCGATCAACGCGCACGATTGGAGCGCAAACAGGGGATGCTGGTGGCCGCCAAACCGTCAGTTTCGCGCGACGCCAGGCGACGAGCGGCACCTGCGGCACCAGAATGGTGCGATCCAGTTGTATGACATCATACAAAAGTGTGGTATCTTTTTCCTCATACATCAGCCTGCTCGCACTGTGACCGCCACCATGGACCTCCTCTGGCAGCGCCATGACACAGGCATTAAATTGAGTCGGCTGCCCAAGCACATGTTGTATGACGTCTTGAAACCATAACAATATATCTGCTTACGCGACACATCCAAACCCCACCGGGCCCACGGCCCACAACTGGAGAACGACATGCAAGTGCCAAAGGTGCCAACGAACCACTTCAAGAGCGCGCTACGCCGGGGCGAGCTGCAACTGGGCTTGTGGTCGAACCTGTCGAGCCACGTGTCGGTTGAACTGCTGGCCAACGCCGGCTTCGACTGGCTGTTGATCGACACCGAGCATTCACCCAACGAACTGCCGATGGTGCACTGCCAGCTTCAAGCCATCGGGCGCGGTGCCACCCACCCGATCGTGCGGCCGACCTGGAACGACACCGTCACCATCAAGCGCTACCTGGACATCGGCGTGCAGACCCTCTTGGTCCCGTTCGTGCAGGATGCCGAGGAAGCGCGCCAGGCGGTCGCAAGCACCCGCTACCCGCCGCGCGGCGTGCGCGGCTACGCGGCGGCGGCGCGCGCCTCCGACTTCGGCCGCATCAAGGATTACCCCACCGCCTGCGAAGACCAGCTGTGCGTGCTGCTGCAGGTGGAAACCCCGGCCGCGCTGGCCCAGATCGAGGCCATCGCCCAGATCGAGGGGGTGGACGGCATCTTCATCGGTCCGGGCGACCTGGCCGCCGCCATGGGATTTATTGGCCAGGTCGGCCACGCTGAAGTGGTGGCCGCCATCGATGACGCCATCGCGCGCATCCGCGCGGCCGGCAAACCGGCCGGCGTGCTGGCCGGCGAAGAGCGCCTGGCGCGCCGCTGGATCGAAGTGGGCGCCACTTTTGTCGCCGTCGGCAGCGACACCGGCTTGCTGGCGCGTGGCGCCGAACAACTGGCCGCCAAGTTCAGGACCGCCAACAGCGCCGCCTGATACCCCATCATTACTCAATCAATACTCACTAAGCCAACAAAGGAAAAACACATGAGCAAAATCGGATTCATCGGCCTGGGCATCATGGGCACGCCCATGGCGGGACACCTGCTGAACGGCGGCCACGAGCTGTTCCTGCACGACGTCAAGCCGCTGCCGGCCGAACTGACGGACAAGGGCGCGCACGCGTGCACCTCGGGGCGCGAAGTGGCCCAGCAGGCCGACATCATCATCGTGATGGTGCCCGACACCCCGCACGTGGCCGCGGTGCTGTTCGACGCCAACGGCGTGGCCGAAGGCCTGTCGCCCGGTAAGGTCGTGGTCGACATGAGCTCCATTTCGCCCATCGAGACCAAGCGCTTTGCCGCGCGCATCAATGCGCTCAGCTGCGACTACCTGGACGCGCCGGTCTCCGGCGGCGAAGTGGGCGCACGCGCAGGCAGCCTGACCATCATGGTGGGCGGCTCGCAGGAAGCGTTCGAGCGCGTCAAGCCGCTCTTTGAACTGATGGGCAAGAACATCACCCTGGTGGGCGGCAACGGCGACGGCCAGACCACCAAGGTGGCCAACCAGATCATCGTGGCGCTCAACATCGAAGCCGTCGGCGAAGCGCTGCTGTTCGCCGCGCGCATGGGCGCCGACGCAGGCAAGGTGCGTCAGGCGCTGATGGGTGGCTTTGCCGCCTCGCGCGTGCTGGAAGTGCACGGCGAGCGCATGGTCAAGCGCACCTTCGATCCCGGCTTCCGGATCGAACTGCACCAGAAGGACCTGAACCTGGCGCTGGCCAGCGCGCGCGAACTGGGCCTGTCGCTGCCCAACACCGCCAGCGCCCAGCAGCTGTTCTCCGCCTGCGCCGCGCAGGGCGGCAAGGCGTGGGACCACTCGGCGCTGGTGCGCGCGCTCGAGACGCTCGCCAACTTCCAGATCGGCGACACGGTGCCCCAATGAGCCAAGCCGAGCCTCGCGACCTGCTGCGCGCCATGTTCGACGCGGCGGTGGCCGCCGCCCAGCCGGCGCGCTGCCTGCCGCCGCACCTGCCGGCCCCGCCGCGCGGGCGCACCTTCGTGGTCGGCGCCGGCAAGGCATCGGCCGAGATGGCGCGCGTGCTGGAGCAGCATTGGGCGGGGCCGCTCACCGGGCTGGTGGTCACGCGCTACGGCTACGCCGTGCCGTGCGAGCGCATCGAGATCGTCGAAGCGGCCCACCCGGTGCCGGACGCCGCCGGCCTGAAGGCGGCGCGCCGCATGCTCGATCTGGTCGCCAACCTCACCGCCGACGACCTGGTGATCTGCCTGATCTCCGGCGGCGGCTCGGCCCTGCTGCCGCTGCCGGCCGAAGGGCTGGACCTGGCCGACAAGCAGCGCCTGAACGCGGCCCTGCTCTCCAGCGGCGCCACCATCGGCGAGATGAACTGCGTGCGCCGCCACCTGTCCGGCATCAAGGGCGGGCGGCTGGCGGCGGCCTGCCATCCGGCGCGCGTGGTCAGCCTTTTGATCTCGGACGTGCCCGGCGACGATCCGGTCGATATCGCCAGCGGGCCCACCTGCGCGGACCCCAGCACCTGCGCCGACGCGCCGGCGGTGCTGCAGCGCTACGGCATCGAGGTGCCTCCGCACGTGCGCGCGGTGCTGAAAAGCGGCGCGGGCGAGTCAGTCAAGCCGGGCGATGCGCGCCTGGCCGGCCACGAGATCCACTTGATCACGGCGCCGCAGATCGCGCTGGAGGCGGCCGCGCAAGTGGCGCGCGCGGCCGGGGTGCCGGCCCACATCCTGGGCGACAGCATCGAAGGCGAAGCGCGCGACGTCGGCATCGTCATGGCCGGCATCGCGCGCCAGGTGGCCACGCGCGGGCAACCGTTCGCGCCGCCCTGCGTGCTGCTCTCGGGCGGCGAAACCACCGTCACCGTGCGCGGGCATGGGCGCGGCGGACGCAACGTCGAGTTCCTGCTGTCGCTGGGGGTGGCGCTCGACGGCCTCGCCGGCGTGCATGCGATCGCCTGCGACACCGACGGGGTCGATGGCCAGGAGGACATCGCCGGCGCGCTGCTGGCGCCGGACACCTTGGCGCGCGCCTACGCGCAGGGCGTGCGCGCACGCGACAGCCTGGCCAACAACGATGGCCACGGCTTCTTCCAGACGCTGGGCGATTCGGTGGTCAGCGGCCCCACGCTCACCAACGTGAACGACTTCCGCGCCATCTACATCGGGGACGCTTCCACGGCCGCCTTCAAGGCCTGATTCCACAGGTCGTGCCCGCTGTGCATGGCGGCCGGATCGGACTTGGCCAGGTCGCGTGCGCCCTGGCCAAGGACAACTTCCTCGCTTTGAACGAAACAGCCGCCGTCGCGCGGCGTGAGCAGCCACGTGTGATACGCCTTCAGCTTGGGCGCTTTGCCGAACCAGCCGATCCGGCGCGCGGGTTCGAATTCGCGCACCCGGCTGCGCACGGGCAGGCCGAAGGTGGTCCATTCGAAGCGGCTGCCTTTCTGGAGTTGCGTGCGCCCTCCCCGCACGCGCACGTCGCGCGCATTGGCATACCACGCGGGCCAGTGTTCGGCCGCCGCCAGCTGCCTGAAGACGGCGGCGCAGGATGCATTCACCACGATCTCGTTATGGGCAAACAGGTCGGCCCGGGCGGGCGTGTAGCCGGCGGGCCAATGAATGTCGGGCGAACGCCTGGCGAAATCCTCCTCGATGATGCTGGCGCCGTGCGCCAGGCCTGCGCAGGCCAGGAGTGCGGCAATCGTAAACACGTGGACGCGGGACATGGACATCTCCTTTTCAAACAACATGACGGTAGGACGCTGATTATTCCGCCCGCCACGTGTTGAAAAAAGATCAGTTCTGTCAGATGATTCGTGACAACGAATCAACAATCAAGCCCGCATGTCGATTGACGGAAAACTCATCGCTGGAGTAAGCCTCCTGGCCAGTGTGGTGGAAGCGGGCAGCTTTGCGCGCGCGGCCGAGCGGCTGGACATCACCCCGTCGGGCGTGAGCCGCGCCGTGTCGCGGCTGGAGGCGCGCATGGGCATCCGCCTGCTGGACCGCAGCACCCGCTCGCTCGCGCTGACGGCCGAAGGCCAGCGCCTGTACGAGCAAGTCACGCCGCTCCTGGCCGACATCGAACGCATGGCCGACGACGTCTCCGGCGCGGCGGCGGCCGTGCGCGGACGCCTGCACGTGGACCTGGACCCGTTCTTCGCGAGGCTGTTCCTGTCGCGCCACCTGGCCGGCCTGCTGGAGCGCTACCCTGACCTGGTGCTCGACCTGACCACGCGCGAAGTGGCCGGCGATCTCGTCAAGGACCGCATCGACCTGGCCATCCGCTTTGGTGAGCCGGGCGTGCAATCGCCGGTGGCGAGAAAGCTGCTGGAAACGCGCATCCTGACGGTGGCCTCCCCGGCCTACCTGGCGCGCCACGGCCGCCCGGCCCATCCGACCGGCTTGACGGACCACGCCTGCATCCTGTTCCGCAACCCGGTCACCAGCCGGCCATTCGAGTGGGAGTTCCAGCGCGGGAACAGCCGGATCGTCGTGCCGGTCAGCGGACGGCTGACGGTGTCCGACGTGCGCACCATGATCGACGCCTGCGTGGATGGCGCCGGGGTGGCGCAGGTGATGGCGCTCGACACCGGGAGCCTGCTCGCGGGCGGCCAATTGGTGGACCTGTTCCCGGACTGGCCGGACGAGCGCTTCCCGCTCTACGCCCTGTATCCCTCGCGCCAGCATCCGCCGGCCAAGGTCAGGGCCTTCCTCGACTTCGTCATGGAGCGGGTGACGGCCCGCTAAGGCGCAGGGAGCCAGCGCTGCGCTCAGTGCGCGCTCGCCTTGGGCGCGCCGGGTTGGTTGGAAGGCTGCACGCAGATCTGATTACGCCCGCCCTGCTTGGCTTCGTACAGCATGGCGTCGGCGCGCAGGAACAATTCGTTCTCGCTCTTGTACTCGGGGTAGGCGGCCACCCCGCCGCTGAAGGAAAAGTGGCGCACGTCGCCGCGCTTGACCTCGAACGGAATGGCGCAGAAGGCCTGGCGCATGGCGTCCAGGCGCTGCTGGCCTTCGTCCAGCGTGCAGTCCCAGAACACCACCACGAACTCCTCGCCGCCGAAGCGGCTGAGCAGGTCGCCGTCGCCGATATGCGAGGCCAAGGTCAGCGACAGCCGCTTGATGACGATGTCGCCGAAGTAGTGGCCCCAGGTGTCGTTGATGGTCTTGAACTTGTCGATGTCGACCACGCCGAAGGCCAGCGCACGCCCTTCGCGCGCGGCCTGGCGGATCAGTTCCTGGGCTTTTTTCTGCAGTCCGATCTTGTTGAGCAAGCCGGTGGCGCGGTCCTTGCCGATCAGGTCGCGGTTCACGCGGATCTTGTTGGCGCGGTTGACCAGCTGGCCGGCCAACAGGTCGGTGTCGGTCATCAGCAGGATGGCGTCGAAGCCGCTGGCCAGCGCGCGCCGGGTCAGCGCGGCATCGGGCTGGCGCTGCAGCAGGGTGATCTCGCGCACGGGGTCGGCTTCGATGTTTTTCTTCAGCACGCGGACGATGGCTTCGGTGCGCTGGTATTCCACATCGGTGATGAGCACGATGTCCGGCTGCAGTTCCTTCACGCGCAGGTGCAGGCTTTGCGCATCGGCATGCGTGATGACTTCCACGCGCCGCTCCAGCAGGGCCGCATGGTCCAGGCCAACCGGGTCGCCCAGGTACATCAGGCGCACCAGGTCGCCGCGCTTTTTCTGCACGAACAGGTTGAACAGCTTGTCGACCAGCACGTCGTTGGCGATCGGCTTTTCCGCATAGGCCAGGCAATTGCTGTCAACCAGGCGCTGCTGCAGCAGAAAGCGGCTGCCCTGGCGCACCGACTGCAAATACACATAGCTGTGCCCGCTTGGCAGGCGTTGCAGCAGCTCGCTCAGCATCAGCGTCTTGCGGCTGTCCTGCATGTCCGACTGCATATTGTGCAAGGCATCGAGGTCGATGACGAACAGGCTGCTGCCATTGTCACTTTCCACGGCAGCAATGAACAGGCTGACCTCGTTGAAGAACAGAATGTCGAAGTCGTACTTGTGAGCGTACAGCAGCAGCTCGCCAGCATTGTCCTTGATGAAAAAGTTCTGCGATAACAGCAGTACGCGATTTTTGTAGAGCAGTGGTTCGCTCGTCATGGCTGGTCAGTTTCCAT
>JBKHWY010000107.1:0-10773 GCA_046566285.1 Gammaproteobacteria bacterium
GGATCGCACGGCAGATATTGAAAACCTGCACGCGCTAGCGGGGCGGCGGGCGGCATCGTACACTGCGCCCATGAACCCGTTGACGCTTCCCACCCCGTGATGCTCCGGCTGGACAACTCGCGCGCCGCGCTGCGCAAGCTCCTGCTGGTGCAGGCATGCGCCGCCGGGGCCATCGCCTGGGTCGCGCACCAGTTCGGCCAGGCGCACTGGGCGCCGGCCGTTGCGCTGGGCCTGGGCGCCGTGCTGCTGGTGCGCGCGGCCATCACCGCCAACAACTTCGCCATGAGCGCGCGCTTCGCCAGCGCCACCCCCGAGCGCTTCCGGCTGTCGTGGTGGGGGCGCCTGCGCCTGTTCGGCGGCGAATTCATCGCCACCATTCTGCACTCGTCGTGGTTCATGGCGCGGGCCGTGCCGCGCCTGCGCATCTACCACGGCGGGCCGGTGCCGCCGGTGCTGCTGCTGCATGGCTATGGCTGCAACAGCGGCTACTGGGCCCACCTGACCCCGCTGCTCGACGCCGCCCGCATCAGCCACGCCAGCATCGACATGGAGCCGCTCCTGGCCGGGATCGACGAGTTCGTGCCGCAAGTGGCCGCGGCCATCGACCAGCTGTGCGAGCGCAGCGGAGCACGCCAGGTGATTCTGGTGGGCCACAGCATGGGCGGCCTGGTGGCGCGCGCCTACCTGCGCACCCACGGGGCCGCGCGCGTGGCGCACATCTTCACGCTCGGCACGCCGCACCACGGCACCGCGCTGGCCGATGCCGCCCCCGGCATCAATGCGCGCCAGATGCGCCGCTGGGACGGTGCGGCTGCCCTGGACAACGCCTGGCTGGCCGAACTGGCGGCCAGCGAAAGCCCGACAAGGCGTGCGCTCATCACGTCGATTTATACGCATCATGACAACATCGTATCGCCACAAACCTCTAGTCAATTGCCTGGTGCAAATAACATCGAATTGGGCGGGGTGGGGCACGTGGCGTTGGGCAGCAACCCGGCCGTATTGGCGCGCCTGCTTCAGGAGATTGCAATGATGTTCACACGCTAAATTATCTTATGCAACATATGTAAGTCCCGTGTTACAGTCGGCATGGACGCATTGTCATGGACAGTGCGCAACGATTTAACAATTACGTGTTCCTGCTACGTGCCACCGCGGCGCGTAGACCGGCGACTCTGTTGGGCCAAGACATCTGATCGCCGGTAGCAGTGCTTTACAGCGGCAAACATCAGCTGGGTTGTGGCGAAATCGCAACGCGCCTGGCCGACTGCGCAGACACCAGGTTTTCAGGGGAGCTTATAAAAAAGTGTCGGCACGGATTCTGATCATTGAAGACAACGCCACCAACATGGAGTTGATGGTGTACCTGCTCAGTGCGTTCGGGTATACGCCCTTGTCGGCGGCCGATGGTCTCAGCGGCGTCACCGCTGCCCGCGAGAACAAGCCCGATCTCATCATCTGCGACGTGCACCTGCCCAAGCTGGACGGCTATGGCGTGGTGGCCGCGCTCAAGCGCGATCCGGAACTGGCGCACATTCCCGTGCTGGCCGTCACCGCGCTGGCCATGGTGGGCGACCGCGAGCGCCTGCTCGAAGCCGGCTTCGACGGCTACATCGGCAAACCCATCGAGCCGGATACCTTCGTCACCGAACTGGAAGCCTTCCTCAAGGAGGAAGCGGCCACGGCGCCGGAAGCAGGCGCGCCGGACGGCGCCCGGCGCCAGGCCACCATCCTGATCGTCGACGACCATGTGCTCAAGCGCGAATTCCTGATGACGTTGCTGGGCTACGGCGGCCACCGCCTGATCGAGGCGGCCGATGGCGTCGAAGGCTTGAAGAGGGTGGAAGAGGAGCGCCCCGACCTGGTCATCTCCGACATCCTGATGCCCAACATGGATGGCTACGAGTTCGTCACCCGCCTGCACGAGAACCCCGCCACCGCCGAACTGCCGGTGATCTTCTACACCGCCACCTACCGCGAGCGCGAAGCCAATCGCCTGGCCCAGGCTTGCGGCGTGCGCTGGGTGCTGCCCAAGCCTTCCGAACCGGAAGTGATCCTGCGCACCGTCCATGAGGCGCTCGGACTGGCCGAGCCGGCCGCGCTGCCGGCGCTGGCGGGCGAGCCGTCGGTGGCGCCCGACATGCGCCTGATCGACAACAAGGTGGCGCAATACCTGGGCGAAGTGGAGTCCAGCAGCCAGCACCTCTCGCGCATCGTCTCCGATGCCGATGCGCCGCCCGCCAACCGCGACGTGGCGGTGATGACGGAGCGGCTGTCCAATTCGCTCTCCAGCCTGCAGGCCGTCAGCCTGCGTCTGACCGCGCTGATCGAACTGGGCATCGAGATGGGCGCCGAGCGCGATCCCCAGGCGCTGCTGGAAGTGGGCTGCCGCGTGGCCCAGAACATCTGCGTGGCCAAGTACGCCTGCGTAGGCGTGCTCGATGCCGGCGCCACCGAACTGAAGTATTTTTCCTCGTGCGGCGAAAGCCAGCGTTCGCGCAGCATCATGGGCGAGCCGCGCGCCGGCATTCTGTCCACCGTGCTCGATGGCCGCCGGGCCGTGCGCATCGGCGCCATCGGCGGCGATCCGCGCGCGATCGGCCTGCCCGGCGAGCATCCGCCCATCCACTCTTTTCTCGCCGTGCCGATCGCCGCGCGCGACGAAGTGCACGGCTGGCTGTACCTGGCCGACAAGCTGGGTGCGGAGGAATTCTCCGAAGTGGACGAGCGCGTGGCCGTCACCGTCAGCGCGCAACTGGCGGTAGCCTACGAGAACCTGCTGCTGTACGCCGAGATCAAGCGCCATCATGAGCAGCTGTCGGCCGACATGGCCGCGCGATTGCAGTTGGACGAAGACCTGCGGCGCTTCCGCACCGCCATGGACGCCACCGCCGACGCGATCTTCCTGATCGACCGCGCCAAGGAGTGCTTTGTCGACGTCAACGCCACCGCCTGCCAGATGCTGGGCTACGCGCGCGCCGACTTCCTCGGCGTGGGCGCCGGCGCCAGCCCGGGCCACCCCATGACGCTGGAGGGGGCGCGCCTGCGCACCCTGTACGAGCGCCTGCTGGCCGGCGACCAGAGCGGGGCGATCGCCGAACTGCAGCTGCAAAGAAAAGACGGCAGCGCGCTGTCGGTGGAGATCCAGCGCCGCACGCTGCGTTCCGGTTCGGGGTGGATCCTGGTGGCGGTCGCGCGCGACATCACCGAGCGCAAGGAAGCCGAGCTGCGCGTCTTGAAGCTCTCGCACTTCGACACCCTGACCGGGCTGCCCAACCGCGGCCAGTTCTACGCCGCCCTCAAGCGCGCGCTCGAGCAGGCCGCCGAGCACCGCTGGACCGTCGGCCTGCTGTTCCTTGACCTCGACCGCTTCAAGACCGTCAACGACACGCTCGGCCATCCGGTGGGCGACAAGCTGCTGGTGCAGTTTGCCGACCGCCTGGTCGATTGCCTGCGCGCGCGCGACACCATCGGCCGCTTCGGCGGCGACGAATTCGCCGCCATCCTGATGCTGCCGGACGGGCCGCGCACGGCCATCACGGTGATCGACAAGATCCGCGACGCGCTGCGCCGCCCGTTCACGCTGGACGGCAAGGAGCACACCGTCAGCGCCAGCATCGGCGTGACCCTGTATCCGGACGACGCCCAGGATGCCGACACCCTGATCAAGTACGCCGACAATGCCATGTACCGCGCCAAGGAGGCCGGGCGCGACGCGTTCCGCTTCTTCACGGCCGAAATGAATGCCCAGTCGGTGGCCCGGCTGGACCTGGAAAACGCCCTGCGGCGCGCCATCGACAACGACGAGTTCGTGCTGTACTTCCAGCCCAAGGTGCACATCGGGTCGGGGCGCATCAGCGGCGCCGAAGCGCTGATCCGCTGGAACCGCCCGGGTCACGGCATGGTGGCGCCCGGGGTGTTCATTCCGCTGCTGGAGGAGACGGGCCTGATCGTCAAGGTGGGCAACTGGGTGCTGAACGAAGCCTGCCGCAATATCGCGCGCTGGACCCGCTCGCGCCACGGTCCGGTGCAGCTGTCGGTGAACGTCTCGGGCATCCAGTTCTTCGTCGGCGGGCTGGAACAGGAAGTCATGAAGGCGATCAGCGAGCACCGCATCGCGCCCGAGCTGCTCGAACTGGAGCTCACCGAAAGCTCGCTGATGTCCAACGCCGAGGACACCATCACGGTGCTGCGCAACCTGAAGGAGATGGGCATCCAGATTTCGGTGGACGATTTCGGCACCGGCTATTCCAGCCTGGCCTACCTGCGCCGCTTCCCCATCGACAAGCTGAAGATCGACATCGCCTTCGTGCGCGAAGTGACCAGCAATCCGGACGATGCCGCCATCGTCCTGGCCATCATCAACATGGCGCACAGCCTGAAACTGCAGGTGATCGCCGAAGGCGTCGAGCGCGACGCCCAGCTGGCCTACCTGCGCCGCCACGGCTGCGACGAGATGCAGGGCTACTACTTCAGTAAACCTGTCAGCGCGGCCGAGTTCGAGCTGATGATCGGCGAAGGCAAGTACCTGAACGCGCCGGTGGACGAGGAACTGCTGCCCCAGCAGACCCTCCTGATCGTCGACGACGACGCCTTCATGCTCGATGTGCTGTCGGATTTCCTGTCGCAGGACGGCTACCGCATCCTGACGGCGCAGACGGCCGCCGAAGGTTTCGACATCCTGGCGCGCCACAAGGTGCAGGTGATCCTGTGCGACCAATGCATGCCGCTGATGAGCGGGACCGAATTCATGGAGCGGGTCAAGAACCTGTGCCCGGACACCTTCCGCATCATGCTGTCGGCGTATGCGGACCTGACCCCCATCATGGCCGCCATCAACCACGGCGCCATCGACCGCTTCTACACCAAGCCGTGGAAGGGCGCCCAGCTGCGCGAGAACATCCGCGAAGGCTTCCGGCTGCACGCCCAGCTGTATGGCCAGCCGAAGCAGGGGGAAGCGCAGGCTTTGGGGGAGTAGGGCGGCGGGCTATGGCCGCGCCGCCTGCGCTGCGGAGCGCCTAGCGCCGGCCGAAGCTGGGGCGCTTGGGCGAGTAGGTCCAGCCCGGCACCAGGTAGCGCATCGCCATGGCGTCGTCGCGTGCGCTGGTGGCCACCTGCTGGTAGAGGTCATGGGCCGCCATGATGCGCTCCATGTCCGGTTCGATGCCCAGGCCCGGCGCATCCGGCACCTGGACTTCGCCGCCGATGATCTGCAGGGGCGCGCGCGTCAGGCGCTCCTGGCCTTCCTGCCAGATCCAGTGGGTGTCGATCGCGGTGATGCGGCCCGGCGCGGCGGCGGCCGCGTGGGTGAACATCGCCAGCGACACGTCGAAGTGGTTGTTCGAATGCGAACCCCAGGTCAGGCCCCACTCATGGCACAGCTGCGCCAGGCGCACCGAGCCCTGCATGGTCCAGAAGTGCGGGTCGGCCAGGGGAATGTCCACCGCCCCCAGCAGGTGCGCGTGGCCCATCTGGCGCCAGTCGGTGGCGATCATGTTGGTCGCGGTGGGAATCCCGGTGGCGCGCCGGAACTCGGCCATCGTCTCGCGTCCCGAATACCCGTTCTCCGGTCCGCACGGGTCTTCCGCATACGCCAGCACGTCGCCCTGGCCGCGGCACAGCGCGATGGCTTCGTCCAGCCCCCAGGCGCCGTTCGGGTCGAGCGTCACGCGCGCCTCGGGAAAGCGCCGCTTGATGGCGGCGACGGCGGCGATTTCATCCTGCCCGTCCATCACCCCGCCCTTGAGCTTGAAGTCGCGAAACCCATACCTGGCCACGGCCGCCTCGGCCAGGCGCACCACGCTCTCCACCGTCACCGCTTCCTGGTGGCGCAGGTGGTACCAGTCATCGTGCGCGCCGGCGCCGGCGCCATCCAGGTAGGGCGGGTCGGTGCGGGTGCGGTCGCCGATATAGAACAGGTAGGCCAGCATCGGCACGCTGGCGCGCTGCTGGCCGGCGCCGAGCAACTCGCAGACCGGCACGCCCAGGTGCTGGCCGAGCAGGTCCAGCAAGGCCGCCTCCACCGCCGTGACCACGTTCTCCAGGCGCAGGTTGATTTCGTGCGGCTGCAGCAGCACCGCGGCTTCCTGCGCGTCCGTCACCTGATGGTGCATGCCGCCGGCGCTGTTGGCTGCGCTTTTGCCGGCGATGGCGTCGCGCACCCGGTTCAGCGTGCGGTTGTAGCGGCCCAGCTGCGTGCCCACCACCAGCGGCACGGCGTTTTCCAGCGCGCGCAGGATGCCCGCGCCGCCCGGCACTTCGCCCATGCCGGTGCGGCCGGCGCTGTCCTCGAGCAGCACCAGGTTACGGGTGAAGTAGGGCGCGTGGGCGCCGCACAGGTTGAGCAGCATACTGTCGCGTCCCGCCACCGGAATGACCCGCATGCTGGTAATGACCGGCGTGGCCGTGAGGCTGGTGCCCACGGTTCCCTCTGTTGCTGTTGCCATTCTTTGTCCCTATAATTAATACCGCTACCATTGATCGGAGTGTGAAGGAAATATGCCCATGCGTCAACCTGTGCTGTCCACCCTCATGGGCGCCGTAATGCTCGTCAGCCTGTCTTGCGCGCAGGCGCGCGGGGCCGCGCAAGTGCCTGCAAAAACCGGCCAACACTGGGTATCTTCCTGGGGAACTTCGCTGATGGTGCCGGATGCGAACAACGAATTGGCCAATGCCAGCTGGCGCGATGCAAGCTTGCGCCAGATCGTTCCGCTGTCCCTTGGCGGGCAGCGCCTGCGGGTCCGCGTCAGCAATCTTTTTGGTACCGCTCCCATGCGCATCGAGCGCGCCAGTATCGCGCTCGCTTCCGCCGGCAATCCGAACGTGGACGCGGCCTCCCTCAAGCCCTTGACCTTTGCCGGGCGCCCCTACGTGACCATTCCCGCCGGGGCCGAGTACTTCAGCGACCCGGTCGCGCTGGCGCACCGCGCGCGCGCCGATGTGGCCGTGTCGCTGCACCTGAAGGAGGCCCCCAGCCGCCAGACCAGCCACCCCGGCGCACGCGCGCACAGCTTCTACATGGCTGGTGACCGCACCATGGAGGCGGCATGGAACGAACCGGGCAAGACCACGCGCTGGTACCAGCTGGCCGACATCGAAGTGGAAGCGCCGCGCGGCACCGGCGCGCTGGTCGCCATGGGCGACTCGATCACCGATGGCTATGGCGTGCAGCCGGACACCAACCTGCGCTGGACCGACGCGCTGGTGCGCCGCCTGATCGACGCCAAGGCGCCGCCGCTGGCGGTGATCAATGGCGGCATCGGCGGCAACCGCATGCTGGCCGATGGCCTGGGGCCGAACCTGATGGCGCGCTTCGAGCGTGAAGTGCTGGGCCGCAGCGGCGTGACGCATGCGCTGGTGCTGATCGGGGTGAACGACCTGGGCGTCCAGCATCGCAACAAAGAAGACACGCCTGACGCGCGCAAGGCGATGGTGGACCAGCTGATGGACGCGCACCGCCAGCTGGTCGAGCGCGCCCACGCGCGCGGCATCTGCGTGATCGGCGCCACCGTGGCGCCCTATGGGGGCAACGAGTACTACAACCCCGGCCCGGACAACGATGCCGACCGCCGCGCGCTGAACGACTGGATCCGCGGCTCGAACGTGTTCGATGCCGTGGCCGACGTGGATGCCGCCCTGCGCGACCCGGCCCAGCCCCAGCGCCTGCTGGCCAGACTGGATTCGGGCGACCACCTGCACCCCAGCGCGGAAGGCTATCGGGCCATTGCCAACGCGGTTCCGCTGGCTGCGCTGCGCAGCTGCGCATATACGAAATGAGGTGCACTGTGAAGCCCTTCCTGACCGCCGTGCTGGTGCTGGCAGCCGGCACCGTCGGCGCCGCGCCGCAATCCTGGATTAATCCGGTCATCAGCGGCTTTCATCCCGATCCCAGCATCTGCCGGGTGGGCGGCGACTACTACCTCGTCAACAGCACCTTCGAGTACTACCCCGGCGTGCCGGTCTTCCACAGCCGTGATCTGGTGCACTGGCGCCAGATCGGCCACGCGCTGGACCGTCGGTCCCAGCTGAAGATGGACCTGGTGAGAAGTTCCGGCGGCATCTATGCGCCCACGCTGCGCTGCCACGGCGGTCGCTTCTACATGATCACCACCAATGTGGACGGCGGCGGGAACTTCTACGTCCATGCCGACAACCCGGCCGGGCCCTGGTCCGAACCCGTGTGGATCAAGGAACGCGACCCGGGCATCGATCCTTCGCTGCTGTTCGACGACGACGGCAAGGTCTATTACACCCGCCATGGAGGCGGCGAGAAGGGCGGCATCGTCCAGTCCGAGATCGATATCGCCACCGGCCGGCTGCTGACCGAGCCGCGCGTCGTCTGGCGTGGCACGGGCGGCGTGTGGCCGGAAGGGCCGCACCTGTACAAGATCGGGGCGTTCTACTACCTGATGATCGCCGAAGGGGGCACGTCCTACGGCCACGCGATCACCCTGGCGCGCGCGAGCTCGCCTTGGGGACCGTTCGAGCCGGCGCCCAACAACCCGGTGCTGACCCAGCGCGACCGCGTCGGCGCACCGATCCAGGCCACCGGCCATGGGGACCTGGTGCAGGCCGAGGATGGGCGCTGGTGGATGGTGCTGCTGGGGGTGCGCCCGCGCGAGCGCCAGCACCATATCGGGCGCGAGACGATGCTGGCGCCCGCCACATGGGACGCGCAAGGCTGGCTGCAGGCGCCGCCCGTCGCGCCCGTGATGAGCGCC
Source organism: Gammaproteobacteria bacterium (assembly GCA_046566285.1). Classification (GTDB taxonomy): domain Bacteria; phylum Pseudomonadota; class Gammaproteobacteria; order Burkholderiales; family Burkholderiaceae_D; genus Telluria_A. Next base: position 8,721 of record JBKHWY010000107.1, read on the forward strand.
GAGGGCTTGCCGGCGCCGCACCCATGGCCGGCTTCGCCCATCCGCGATGAATTCAACGGGCGCGCGCTCGGCCTGCAGTGGAACACCTTGCGCGGGTCCGCCAGGAGCCTGTATTCGCTCACTGCCAGGCCTGGCGCCCTGCGCCTGAACGGCGGCAGCGACTCGCTCGAGACGGTGGGCACGCCGGCGTTTGTGGGGCGGCGCCAGGAACACCTGCGCGCACGCGCCGCGACCGAAGTCGCGTTCACGCCAGGGCCAGGCCAGAGCGCCGGCCTGGCGCTGCGCATGAACGAAGCCAATCACTACCTGCTGCGCATCGTGGGAGAGGGGGCGGGCAAGCGCCGCGCCGAACTCGTCACGCGCGTCAAGGGCGCGACCACCGTGCACGGCAGCGTCGCCCTGGCCGGCGGCCCGGTCACGCTGCAGGTGCAGGCCTGGCCCGACCGCTATGACTTCAGCGTCCGGGCCGGCAAGGGCGGCTGGCAAACGGTCGGCGGCGCGCCCACCGCGGCCCTGAGTTCGGAGCAGGCCGGCGGCTTCACCGGCGTCTACCTCGGCATGTTCGCCACCGGCACGGGTGCGCAAGCTACGTTCAACTGGTTCGACTATGAGCCGCTCGATTCCTCCCCTCATCAATGACCTTCATGATTTCTCCCATCCGAAGCGCCTGCGCCGCATTGGTCGTCTCGCTCGCGTTCAGCCAGGGCGCCCTGGCGCTTGGCAACCAGAGCATCGTCAGCTTCGATAGCGCCCGGGCGCCGGGTGTCGCATCGGGTGTGGCGTTGGTGGCCGACGGCCGCGCCGCCGCCATCTACGTCGATCCGCAGGACCATGCGGGCGTGCTGCGCGCGGCTGCCAACCTGCAAGGCGACATCGAGCAGGTGGGCGGCGTCAAGCCGGCGCTCGAACGCGACACGGCGGTGCAGGGCGGCGACGTCGTCATCGTCGGCACGCTGGGCAAAAGCGCGCTGATCGAGCGGCTGGTCGCTGCCGGCAAGCTGGATGTCTCCGGCATCAAGGGCAAGTGGGAAGGCTACCTGGTGCAGACGGTGCAGCGCCCGATGCCCGGCGTGGAGCGCGCGCTGGTGGTGGCCGGCGCCGACAAGCGCGGCACCATCTATGGCGTGTACGAAGTGTCCGAGCAGATTGGCGTCTCGCCCTGGAACTGGTGGGCGGACGTGCCGGCCGCACGCCACGCGCGCGTGACCGTGTCGGCGCCCAGGCGCATCGAAGACGCGCCCGTGGTGAAGTACCGCGGCATTTTTCTGAACGATGAAGCGCCCGCGCTGACCAACTGGGTCAAGCAGCACTACGGCAAGTACGACCATCGCTTCTATGGCCGGGTGTTCGACCTGATCCTGCGCATGAAGGGCAACTACCTGTGGCCGGCCATGTGGGATAGCGCCTTCCATGACGACGACCCGGAAAATGGCCGCCTGGCCGACGAGGTGGGCGTGGTGATGGGCACGTCCCACCACGAGCCGATGATGCGCGCGCACAAGGAGTGGACCCGCTACGGCAAGGGGCCGTGGGATTACAACCGCAACGCCGGCGTGCTGGCGCAGTTCTGGACCGAAGGCGTACGCAAGACACGCAACTTCGACAAGCTCATCACCCTGGGCATGCGCGGCGATGGCGACGAACCCATGAGCGAGGAATCGAACGTGGCGCTGCTCACCCGCATCGTGGCCGACCAGCGCGCCATCATCGGGCGCGAAATCAACCCGGACGTGACGAAGGTACCGCAGGTCTGGGCCCTGTACAAGGAAGTGCAGGAGTATTACGAGAAGGGCATGCGGGTGCCGGACGACGTCACGCTGCTGTGGTGCGACGACAACTGGGGCAATATCCGCCGCCTGCCCACCCAAGCGGAACGCAAGCGCGCGGGCGGGGCGGGCGTCTACTATCACTTCGACTACGTGGGCGGCCCGCGCTCCTACAAGTGGCTCAACGTGACGCCGCTGCCGAAGGTGTGGGAGCAAATGCACCTGGCCTGGCGCCATGGTGTGGACAAGATTTGGATCGTAAATGTTGGCGACATCAAGCCCATGGA
>JBKHWY010000108.1:0-10767 GCA_046566285.1 Gammaproteobacteria bacterium
GAAATTGAGGCCAGTGCTGATAAGCTCGTTTCCGAATGTCCGCACTACTCCCTAGGCCTACCGATAAGCTCGTGTCAGAACGTCGGCACTGACCCCGTGGGCGCATTTGCCAACAAACTGACCGGTAGCCCCCGAGAGCTCTGTTCCCAGACATGACCATGCCATTTTCTCACCCATTCAACCACTTGGGTTTACCCAACGCCATTGCCCGCTGCGCCGCCGGGGAAATCCAATCTCCGCTAATTACGTTCGAAGCGCCGGCGCAGTGGTATGGCCATCCACCCGCCCTGATTCCGATCTGGAGCGATGGATCGGGGCCTACATACATCGGCCTATGGCGGCACTGGTTTTTTGATCGGAAGTCCACCTTCGTGAAAATGTATGTGGGGAGCGCTAGAACCACTGTTGAGGTAGCCCGAACTTCCGAACAACTGTTCAGCCTGATAGCAATGATGTCAATCAGCGAACGCGATGGCATCGTACCTGAACTCGAAACCTTTGCAGCGGCTGTCGGCATTCAGAATTTGGCGCAGATCGATTTGGTGTCGTTAAACTCCGGCGATGACCCAAGGGGATTTATTCAGATTGACCAGTTCGTGTCGGAGACTCCTGCCGAAAGTACGGTCGACCCTGGTGAGTACGATGGAGATTTTCCAACGACGAGCTTCAACAAGTCAAAGCCTTGGTGGGAAAACGCCTGCTCCTTCGAGATATCCCCGGATTTATTAGTGGCATGGCCGCCCGATGTAGCGAAGCCCGGGTGGCTCGAGAATTCATCGATGAGAATGCACGAGCTCTTCGACAACTACCTAAACGCTGGCGACCTAAGAAATGCATGGCTAACATTGAATTCGTCAGGCTGGACGATAGGGGAAGCCAGAACCGCGATCTCGAAACTTCGCCCACGGTCCGGCGATAGGCAATTTGGCTTGCTCGCCGATTCGTGGTTGGCGGTGGCTGACGAAAGTGCCGGGGGCTATTAGCACGTGACAAAACGGATTTCGTGCGCTTGCGCCCGTCTCTAAAGCAAACCTGACGCTGGCGGACATGGATGCGACAGCACCCGGATAGGCGCAGAGCACGCTCCTAGTTCGCAGTCGAGTACAGGCGGTTCAACCAAGCCGCAACGGCAAACTCCGCAAGCGCTGCCCCGTCAACCTGAACATCGCATTGGCCACCGCCGGCGCAATAGGCGGCGTACCCGGTTCCCCTACCCCCTCAGGCGGCTCCGCGCTCTTGATGATGATCGTCTCGACCAGCGGCGCGCGGTCGATGCGCAGTACGGGGTAGTCGCTAAAATTGGTCTGCTGTACACGGCCACCAGCCAAGGTGATTTCCCCACCCAGCGCGGCGGACAGGCCATAGATCACGGCCGACTCCATCTGCTGCGCCACGATGTTCGGATTGACGGCCAGCCCGCAGTCGATCGCACACACGACCCGGTGCACGCGAATTTCGCCCTCCTCCACCGACACTTCCGCCACCTGCGCCACGATACTGCCGAAGCATTGGTGCAGCGCGACGCCGTGCGCGCGCCCTTCGGCTGGACCGCCGGCCCGTGCGACGGCGGCGTCCAGCACGGCGCGGTGACGCGGATGCGTCGCAAGCAGTGCGCGCCGGAAGGCTACACTGTCCTGCCCCGCCGCATGGGCCAATTCGTCGATGAAGCTTTCCTTGAAAAACGCATTATGCGAGTGCCCCACCGAACGCCAGTACCCGAGCGGCACGGCGCTGTCGACGATGACGTGGGCGATGCGCTGGTTGACGATCTCGTACTGCATATCGAATTCGCCCTCGGCCGCACTGCGGTCGGGTCCGAACGCGGGCAGCCCGAGCGTGCGGGCGACGTACTGGTGGCCGATCGATCCGCTGGCCGACTTGTTGTCGTAGCTGAGCACCCGCCCGTCGGCATCGAGCGTGGCGCGAAAGCGCGCCAGTGCCGCCGGCCGGTACACGTCGTGACCGATGTCGTCCTCGCGCGACCAGATCACCTGCACGGCATGGCCACCCGCGTGCATGGCTATCGCCACGGCCTGCGCCACCATGTCGACTTCGAGCCGGCGTCCGAAGCCGCCGCCCAGCAGCAGCAGGTCCACGCTCACATCGTCGCGCCCCACCCCCGCCACATCGGCCGCGATCTCGACGGCGACGCTGGGCACCTGGGTGGACACCCACAGCTTGACGCGCCCGTTGGCCACCTGCGCGGTGCAGTTGATCGGCTCCATGGTGGCGTGCGCGAGGAAAGGCGCGCGGTACTCGGCCTGCACCACTCGCGCGGCGCTGGCCCCGGCCTGCAGCGATCCGCTGCTGTAGTAGGTGTGGCCGGACTCGTTATCGAGCGCATGCGCCAGCTGCGCGAAGACGGCCTGCGTCGTTAGACCGGCGTTCGGCCCATCGGTCCACTTCACGTTCAAAGCAGCCAGCGCCTGCCTGGCCTGCCAGTACGAACGGGCGATCACGGCCACCCCGGCGCCGGCGCCCATGTGCTGGCGCAGCGCGGACGAGAAGTCGAGCGTATCGACCACACCGGGCAGGCGGCGCACGGCCGCGCGGTCGAAAGAGGCGACCTTCCCGCCGATCATGGGGGCCATCGTCACGGCGGCGTACAGCATGCCGGGTACGCGCGCGTCGATGCCGAAGAGCGCGCGGCCGTTCACCTTGGATGGGGAATCGCGGCGCGGCACGCTTTGGCCGATCAGGCGGAATTGCGCGGGCGGCTTCAGGCGCACGTCGCCAGGGGTGATGTCCGCACCGACCACTGCGGCGCGCGCGGCCAGGCTGGCATAGCTGGCGCGCCGGCCGTCGCGGTGCAGGACGAAGCCTTCGGCGGTGCTGCAGTCGCCGGGCTTGGTTTTCCACGCCTCGGCCGCGGCGGCGACCAGCATGGCGCGCGCCACCGCGCCGGCCTCGCGCATAGGCTGCCACAGGTCCTTCACGCTGGACGAGCCGCCCGTCATCATCACGCCCATCTCGCGCGCGACTTTCGACAGCACCCAGCGCACGCCGTCCTTGAGGTCGCCGCGCTCGTCCGGGTGGAACGGCAGGGTGTCGCGGATGACTTCGACGTTGCCGAAAATTTTGTCGATGGGCGCCTGTTCGATGCGCACGGCGGACAAGGGCACGTCCATCTCTTCGGCCACCAGCATGGGCAAGGCGGTGTTGACGCCCTGCCCCATTTCGGCCTTGGGCACGACGACGGAGACGCTGCCGTCCGGCCCCAGCGCCACCCAGCCGTTCAGGGCCACGGCGCCGGGCACGCTGAGCGGGCGCGCGCCATGCAGGCGCTGGCGCGGCGGCTGCACGGCCCAGCCGACCAGCAGTGCACCGGAGGCGGCAAGCGTGCCAACGAGGAAGCGGCGTCGGTTCAAGGAGGTCTGGCGCGCGGCGCCGTCAGGGGCAGATGGAAAGCGGTGAGCTTAGCACGCGCCCCAGGTGGACAGCAGCGCGGCTGCGGTGACGGGGCGGCTGTACAGGTAGCCCTGGGCCAGGCGGCAGCCGTGGCGCGCGAGGAAGGCGGCCTGCTCTTCGGTCTCCACCCCTTCGGCGATGACGGACAAATTCAGGCTCTTGCCAAGCTGGATGATGGCAATGGCGATGGCTTCGTCGTTCACGTCGGTGGAGATGTCCTTGATGAAGCTGCGGTCGATCTTCAGCGTCTGCACCGGCATCTGCTTCAGGTAAGCCAGCGAGGAATATCCCGTGTCGAAGTCGTCGATCGCCAGGCCCACGCCGATGTCATGCAGGTCGTTTACGAACTGCAGGGCGTCGCCGGTGTTCATGATGACCGATTCCGTCACTTCCAGCTGCAGGCGCTGGGGTTCGAGCCCGGTCTCCTCCAGGATGTCCTTGACCATGCCGGCGATGCCGCCACGCTCGAACTGCTTGACCTAGAGGTTGACGGCGACCTTGGGCACATGCAGGCCGGCCTCCTGCCAGCGCACCATCTGGCGGCAGGCTTCGTTGAGCACCCATTTGCCCAGCTGGCTGATGAAGCCCGTGTCTTCGGCCATGGGGATGAAGCGCACCGGCGAGACCATGCCCAGTTCCGGGCTGTCCCAGCGCACCAGCGCTTCCACGCCAATCAGCTTGCCGCTGGCGATGTCGATCTGCGGCTGGTAGTGCAGGAAGATCTCGTTCTTTTCGATGGAGCGGCGCAGCAGCGCTTCCAGGCGCAGGCGTTCGACGCCGTCGCCGGTCATCGACGGGGAGTAAAACTGGTAGCCGTTGCGGCCCTTGGCCTTGGCCTGGTACATGGCGACGTCGGCATTCCGGATCAGCATGTTGAGGTTGTCGGCGTCCTTCGGATACAGGCTGATGCCGACGCTGCCGGTGACGAACAGCTCGTAGTCGGAGACGATGAAGGGCTGCTCGAACATGGCCATCAGCTTTTCGGCCACGCGGGTGGCGCCCGTCTCGCCATCGACGCTTTCCAGCAGGACGATGAATTCGTCGCCGCCCAGGCGCGCCAGCGTGTCGCCTTCGCGCAGGCGGCCCTGCAGGGCGCTGGCGACCTGCTTGAGCAGTTCGTCGCCCACGTGGTGGCCGAGGGTGTCGTTGACGTTCTTGAAGCGGTCCAGGTCGATGAACAGCACGGCCAGTTGCTGCTTGTCGCGCGCGGCCCGGGCCAGCCCGTGGTGCAGGCGGTCGTGGAACAGCAGGCGGTTGGGCAGCGCGGTGAGCGGATCGTGGTGCGCCATGTGGTCGAGCTTTTCCTGCGATTGCTTGACCTTGGTGATGTCGCTGAACACGCCCACGTAGTGGGTGACGTCGCCCTGGTCGTCGCGCACCGATGACACGGTCAGCCATTCCAGATAGCGTTCGCCGTCGCGCCGCTCGTTCCAGATTTCGCCGCGCCAGAAGCCGCTGGTTTCCAGGCCGGTCCACAGGTTATCGTAGAACAGCGCGCCCTGGCGCTCCGATCGGGTAAAGCTGAAATGCTGGCCGAGCGCTTCCTTTTCGCCGTAGCCGGTGATCTGGCTGAAGGCCGGGTTGACGGCCACGATGCGCCCGTCCAGTCCGATCACCATCACGCCGTCGGCGATGTGTTCGAGCACAGTGGCCGACAGGCGCAGCTTTTCCTCGGCCTGGCGGCGCGCGGTCACGTCGGCAAACACCCAGATGCTGCCGCCATCGGCGCGGTTGGGATCGAGCGCGCGTCCGCTGACCAGGCACCAGAACAGGGTGCCGTCGCGCTTGCGGTACTGGCGCTCTTCCGCGAATTCCTTGCCCTCGCCCAGCTTGGGGTAGTTGCGCAGGCCGGCCTGTTCGAAGTCGCGCTGGTTGGCGAACACCACTTCGGTGGAACGCCCGGTCATTTCGCCCTGGCCGTAGCCGAACAGCTGCTCGCAGCGGCGGTTGACCGACACCACGGTGCGCTCGCGCACGAACATCACGCCGAACATCACGTTGTCGAGAATGGCGCTCTGCTCGGACAGCAGGGCTTCGATGCGCATCTCATTGTGTTTGCGCTCGCTAATGTCGGAGATGATGCCGTCCACCCAGACCAGGTTGTCGTGCGTGGCTGCCTGCGGCTGGCCATTTTTCGACAGCCAGCGCTCGGCGCCGCTGGCGTCGATGATGCGGTATTCGACTTCGTAGGAGCGCCCTTCCCTCACGGCGTCGAGCACGGCGCGGTGCTGCATGCGGCGGTCTTCCGGGCACACCAGGTTGGACCAGTCGGCCGAGGTGCCGCGCATGAAGCGCTCGGCCGGATAGCCGGTGATGTCTTCGATGGTTTCGCTGACAAATTCGACGGGGCCGTCCGGCACGATGCGAAACACGGCGCCGGGCACCTGGTTGACGATATTGCGAAAGCGCGCTTCGCGCTGGCCGATGTCGTCGAACAGGTGCTTGATCGCCACCCGCATCTGTTCCATCTGGCGGCTCAGGCGCCCCAGCTCGTCGTTCCCGCCCAGCTCCAGGCGGGTGTCGAATTCGCCGCGCGAGAGGCGGTCGGAAAAGCTCATGAGTTTGCGCAGCGGGACCAGCAGGCGCCGGTTCAGGAACAGCACGATCAGCACCAGCGAGATCGTCAGCTGGGCAGCCAGCACCATGGCGTAGTTGATCTGCTTGCTGCGCAGTTCCTGCTGGCTGCGCGCGTCGTCCATCTGGAGTTCGACCCGGCCGATATGCTCGCCGCGCACGACGATCGAGCGCGCGGCGCTGTACACGGTCCCCAGCGGCCGGGTGGACGCGTGCACATTGATGAATTCAGTGTCGCCCTGCCCGGTCACCTTGATGTTCAGTACCGAAGGGTCGCGCATCACCGATTCGACCAGCGAGCGGGCCGATTCGGCGTTCATGTTCCACAGGGATTCCTGCATGCCCAGCGCCAGGATGTCGGCATTGCGCTGCAAGGATTCGTGCACCGCAGCGGTGGCGGCGCGCTGCTCCTGCACGCCGATCAGCACATAGCTGCCGACAATGGCCGGCAGCGCCAGTCCACCGAATACGACGGCCAGCAGCGCGCCGTAGATGGACACGCCATACAGTGCGCCGATACGCGCGCGCACTTGCCGGAAGAACTGGGAAACGGAGGTGGACATGAAGGTCGCGGCCGGCGTTCCGGGGAACGCCTATCTCTTGGGTAATCGTTTTAAATTTATATTGCCTTATGGAATTATGCCCGGTTTGGCGTGGATTGCGAACAAAGCTTGGAACAAATGACGCGTTTTTCATACGCTTGCAACAGGCGCCGCGATGGGCGCCGGGGCCGGGCCGCACGCAAATGCCGGCGCCTTGTTATCATCGCTGCACTTTTCACAGTCGATTTGGAAGGATCATCATGAGTTTTTCGATGTACGACGCGTCCGTGCCCGTGTTCAAGCAGATCCTGGGCAGCCTGTCCGCCATTCTCGAGAAGGCCGAACAGCACGCCAGCGAGAAGAAGATCGACCCGGCGGCGCTGCTGCAGGCGCGCCTGTATCCGGACATGTTCCCGCTGGTGCGCCAGGTGCAGGTGGCATGCGATTTCGCCAAGGGCGCCAGCGCCCGCCTGGCCGGCGCCGAGGTGCCGCGCTTCGAGGACGTGGAGCAAAGCTTCGCCGAACTGCGCGAGCGCATCGCTCGTACCCTCGCCTTCATTGACGGCCTGCCGCAGGACGGCATTGAAGCCAGCGCCGAGCGCGACATCAGTTTCAATGTCGGCCCCAACCAGCGCCAGTTCAAGGGCCAGGTGTACCTGGTCCACTATGCGCTGCCGAACTTTTTCTTTCACACCACCACCGCCTACGCCATCCTGCGCCACAACGGGGTGGAAGTGGGCAAGAAGGATTTCATCGACAGCTTCTAAATAGAAGCTAGAAGCTGGCCGCTCAGGTGTTGCGGCGCGGATAACCCTGCGCCAGGATGCGCTGCCACACCACTTCCTTTTCTTCCCGGCTCATCGCCACCCACTGCGCCACTTCGATATACGTACGGCCGCAGCCGCGGCAGACATCGTCGAAGGTGGTCGAGCACACGGCCACGCAGGGCGTGTCCGGGCGCTCGGGGGCGCTGGCGGGATCGGCGCCGGCCACGGCCGGTTCAGCGGGCAGGACCGACATCGAGCGCGTCCCAGCCTTCGTGACCCAGCTGTTCCAGGGTGGCGATATTCTTCTCAAAAATTTCGGCCGCGTCCGGGAAGGCCTCCACGGCGCGCTCGATGCTCGCCTCCCGCAGGATCTGCAGGATCGGGTACGGCGCGCGGTTGGTGTAATTGCTGATGTCGTTGACATCGGTATCGGCGAACTGGTAGTCGGGGTGGAAACTGGCCACCTGCAATTCGCCATCCAGGTGCATGTCTTCCACCGCCGCGTCGGCCACGTCCAGAAATTCGTTGTAGTCGAGGAAATCGTTCAGCACGAACGGGTGGATCAGCAAGGTGGTGTCGAGCGTTTCCGGATCGGTATCGGACACATGCTGCAGTTCATTCATCAGCGTTTCCAGCAGCTCTTCCACGGTGGTCGCGTTCGAGACCACGTAGCGCACCTGCTGGCGCGCCTGCACCGCCTTGGCGAACGGACACAGGTTCAAGCCGATGACGGCACGGTCCACCCAGCGCCGGGTGGCTGCGATGATGGCGTCGTCGTCCATGTTGCGGTCCGGATTCGTTGTCGATGTATTCATTGCTTGCTCTTGTTGTCTTATAGGGAGGCCCCGCAGGCGTGCCGCCCGGGGCCGAATCAAAGCAGAATTGTACGCACTTTTGCGTGAGCTCAGGCCTTCCGCCTGGCCGCCGCCGTACGGTAAAGCTGGGCGCGCGCGGCGCGCCTCCGGCACCATACTCCCCGGGGGTATGCCCAGCGCGGCACGCTAACCGGCAATGGCAAGCCACCATGGCAAAGCGATACTCCCGGTGGCATAAGTTTTCAAGCCGACAATGACAAAATTGAAAGTTGCCAATGTTTTTGGCGCTGTAGGACGATTTTCCCTTGACTGAGCGGTCTGGTCCTACTTACACTCGGCCCTTGTCTATTCGAAGTCCTGTAGTTCTGGGACGCAACAATGGAACGCTATGCAAAAAACGACCCGCACTACCTCCGCGCTGGCAGCCGCTTTCGTGATGTTCACCCCAGCGCTCAGCCACGCGATCGATTCTGCGCCGGCCACCCCCGCTCCCCAGGTTGCGCAGCTGGCCGCCAAGGCGGCGGCACTGGCTCCCGTTCCCGGCTTCAAGGCTGAGGAATACAAGGAAGCCGACGTCTGGGGCCGCATCCGCACCGGGTACGCCATTCCCGACCTCGACAACAGCCTGGTCAGCAAGCACGTCAGCGCCTACACCAACCGTCCCGAGCAGCTGGCCCGCATCTCGGCACGCGCCTCGCGCTACCTGTTCTACGTCGTCACCGAACTCGAAAAACGCAATATGCCGACCGAACTGGCCCTGCTGCCGGTGATCGAATCGGCCTTCAATCCGCAGGCTTATTCGAGCGCCAACGCGTCGGGCTTGTGGCAGTTCGTGCCGGGCACCGGCAAGGACTTCAACCTCAAGCAGAACATGTTCAAGGACGAGCGGCGCGGCGTGCTGGCCTCGACCGATGCCGCCCTGACCTACCTGCAGCGCCTGTACGGCATGTTCGGCGACTGGCAGCTGGCCCTGGCCGCCTATAATTGGGGCGAAGGCAACGTTCAAAAAGCCATCAAGCGCAACCAGTCGCTCGGCAAGCCCACCGATTTCGACAGCCTGTCGGAGCTGATGCCGGCCGAAACGCGCAACTACGTGCCCAAGCTGCAGGCCGTGAAGAACATCATCGCCAACCCGGCGCACTATGGCGTGACCTTGCCGGTGATCGACAATCAGCCTTACTTCACCGCCATCGACAAGACCAGCGACATCGACCTGACCATTGCCGCCCAGCTGGCCGAACTGTCGGTGGAGGAATTCAAGGCCTTGAATCCCCAGTTCAACCGTCCGGTCATCACCGGCGGCGAGAACACCAAGATCCTGCTGCCGCAGGAAAACGCCGAGAAATTTCAGCTGAACCTGGCGCAATGGGGCCGCGCCCTGTCGACCTGGACCACCCACAAGATCACCAGCGCCAAGGAAAGCATCTCTTCGCTGGCATCGCGTTTCAACACGACGCCGGAAGTCATCCGCCAGGCCAACAATATTCCGGCGGCCACCCGCCTGAAGGCCGGCTCGACCATCCTGGTGCCCCGCACGTCCGCCTCGGCCCAGAGCGACATCGCCGAGCACGTGATCGACAATGCCGTGATGGCCTTCGAAGCCGAGCGCAGCCCAGGCAAGCGCGGCGCCAAGCCGATGACCAACGCACAGAAGCTCAAGGCCAAGGCGGCCGACGCCGTGGCGGCCATCAAGTCGCGGGTGTCGTCCTCGCGTAGCAAGCGCAACAGCGGCTGAGCTGCCCGTTTGCGCAATTGAAACCGGCCCGCGTGGCCGGTTTTTTATTTCCGGTCGGATTGCGCTTATATTGCTGCGCAGCAATGACGAGGCGGCCATCCGGGGCATTCCCCCTGCGCACGCCTGAATGGCCCTGTACAGATACAGTCAAAATACTGTATAGTGTCGTTTGTGCGCTGCAATAAGTTCATCGCGAAATAGAAGTCGCGACCGATTTGCGGCGGCAATAGCAGCACGCATTAAACAGTAAGCATTACACAGCAGCCTCGCAAGCCTTTGGGTGAGCCCGATACGATGTTCTGTCGATCGGACCAGCCCGTTATAAAGCCATCCCGCCTTTGGTGTCGCCCAAGACACCGTCCCGGCGCAAAGCTTTTGTGCCGAAATTTCTTTCAATTTGAGTCATTTCGTTTTGGTTGGCGTTGCTATTTTGCGCTCGCAGCATGTGCTCGGGCGCTGAACTATACGAAAGAAAAGAACACAATGAGTTTTGAAGCACTAGGCCTCCACCCCTCGATCGTCAAGGCAGTCACCGACGCCGGCTACACCAAGCCCACGCCTGTCCAGGAGCAAGCCGTTCCTGCCGCCATCGAAGGCCGTGACCTGCTGGTGTCGTCGCAGACGGGTTCGGGCAAGACCGCGGCATTCATGCTGCCTGCCCTGCACAAGTTCGCCGTCGCTGAAGTCTCCGCAGCGGCCCGCACCGCCGCCCAGGAAGCGCAATCGGCGCGCGCCCGTGGCGAGCGTCCACGTTTCAAGCCGGCCCAGCCGAAGATGCTGGTGCTGACCCCCACCCGCGAACTGGCCCTGCAAGTGACCACCGCGACCGAAAAATACGGCACCAACATCCGCCGCATCAAGGCTGTCTCGATCCTGGGCGGCATGCCCTATCCGAAGCAGATGCAACTGCTGTCGCGCAATCCTGA